>QNBL01000187.1 GCA_003641695.1 Spirochaetota bacterium | reverse complement strand
GGCACTTATAGTAACCATGCTCCGCATAAAATAGTAGATCACATTACTCATAAACGAAACTCTGTTCAATGGGAATATTACCCGTACAAAAGAACGGACAGTATCAGCACCAAGACTGGTTGCCGCCTCCTCCATGGAATTATCAATATTCTTCATGTTGGATATACTCGACAAGGTACCAAGTGTAAAATTGGCCACAATTACATTGACAATAACGATCGAAGCCTTGCCGTAGAAGATATTATCAAGATTCAGGAATCTGGTATTAAAAATGAGGATATACCCCAGTCCCATAACCAGTCCCGGTATAGCTGCCGGAACAACCGACAGCAGATACAGCGGCTGGGCAAAGAAAGGTTTCTTCTTTTCTATAATATAGCCGTTAAGCATTGTCAATAAAGATCCGACAACCGCAACAATTGCAGATATCCAGAAACTCGTCCAGAGAACCCCTGTTCCTCCCGGTATCTTGAAATGATAATGGGATGTGGTAAAAGACCAGTTGTACATCCATACCTTAAAGAACGATTTTATAACGATCACCCCCAGAACTGAAACCAGAATAAAAGCAATTGTCCAGCTGAAGATGGTAAAAGCCGCTTTTTTTAATGGTCTAGTCGGCGGAATCTCCGGTTTTGCCAGAGAACTAATCATGGCATTACTCTTTTTTGTAAAGTAATAGTTCAGCATAAAAGCTATCAGTGAAGGAACAAGAAGAATAACAGCAATCGTTGTCCCAAGGTCAAACCTCTGCATCCCAATTACCTGAAGATATATCTCTGTGGAAAGGACGTGATACCCCCGGCCAATTATTATAGGGTTCCCGAAGTCGGTAATGGCCAGATTAAAAACCAGTGCCGCTGCGGAAAGTATACCGTACTTTGTCGTTGGAAGCGTAATCTTGAAAAATGTGGTAATTCCCGGGGCTCCCAGGCTTGCGGCAGCTTCATCCAGCCTCGAATCGACTGCAGAAAGGGTAGTGTACAGAATAACCATTGCATGCGGGAACGAATAGAGGATCTCGGAAATAATTATTCCGTTAGCTCCGTAAATATTCCAATGCAGATGAAATAACTGTGTTAGAAGCCCGTTGGATCCAAAAAGTGAAATTAATGCCATAGCCTGAAGCAATGAAGGTGCTACAAGAGGGACCATGGCAACATAATACAGGGTTTTTTTCCATCTGATTGTTGTTCTGGTAAGTCCGTAAGCAAACATAAATGCGAGAACTGTTGTGAAAATTGTTGACCACACTGCAATCCAGAGACTGTGATACAGAGACTGTATCATAACCGGTTTACTGAAATAATTTATAAAATTCTTAAAAGTGAATCCGCCGATAAAATCATGGGCTTCGCTGCTGTATTCAGTAACACTCAACCTCAGAATATTTCCGACAGGAAGAAGCATAAAGATAATAAGGAATAATCCTATTAATCCGCCTACAAGATAGACCAGGAATTTTTCGCTTAAAACTTTCTGCTTTTCACCGTTTATTTCTTGTACAGAAACTGTTGACATACATTACCCCGTCTATTCTTATTCTTTTAAAAACGTAATAAATCCTTCCGGAGGAAGGTAAAGATCCACCTTGTCCCCATTGGAAACATTCATCCTGCTGAAATTCTTTTCCAGGACATCAACATTTATCTTCTTGTCACCGATATCAACAATCATCCGCACAATCAGCCCGAGGAAAGTATACACCAGCAATTTACCGTGGAGGATGTTACCGGACTCCATTTTAGATGTATCTACCCCGTTAACGACCTCAATACGTTCAGGCCTGATTGCTGCAGTAACTGCCTTTGACTCAAGGGACGAATCGTAATTCAGCTTGAATTTATACGGTTTTCCTTCGATATTCAGCTTACCGCTTTCAAGTCTGCCCTCACAAAAGTTATTACTTCCTACAAAGTCCGCTACATACTCAGATTTTGGATTTTTATAAATCTGTACCGGAACATCGACCTGTTCAATAACCCCCTGATTCATTACAACCACCCTGTCGGAAATAGACAGGGCCTCTTCCTGATCATGAGTAACATAAATCATGGTAACTCCCAGTTTAACCTGGAGCTGTTTGATTTCAGCTCTCAGTTTAACCCTGATCTTTGCATCAAGGGCACTTAACGGTTCATCAAGAAGAATAACATCGGGATTGGGTGCAAGAGCCCTCGCGAGTGCTACCCTCTGCTGCATTCCGCCTGAAAGTTCAGCAGGATATTTTTTCTTTGCTTTTTCCAGCCCTACTATTCCCAAAAGCTCATCAACTCTGGAATCGATATTATCTTTAGGATATTTCTGCATTTTCAGTCCAAATGCAATATTTTCGTCAACCCGCATATGGGGAAACAAAGCATAGGACTGGAATACAATGCCGAATTTCCGCTGTTGTGGTGTTAAATTGTTAAGAACCTTCCCCCTGTAAGTAATGGTTCCCTCTGTAATTGTTTCGAATCCGGCAATCATACGCAGCGTTGTTGTTTTACCGCAGCCAGACGGACCAAGGAGGGTCAGAAATTCACCATCCCGAATCTCCAGATTTACTTTTTTTACCGCGTACGAATTCCCAAATTTTTTAGAAACACCTTCGAGAACTAAATTGTCTGCCATTCTTATACCTGCCTGAAATGTGTTTGTTAAAAGACACCGGAGAGAACTTCCCGGTGTCCTGTTTTTCTTACTATTTGTTTTTACTCAGGTTTTGTTTTATCCTGGAAAAGACTTGTCCACTTGTCAACAACCATGGATTTGTTCTTTGCAGCCCAGTCAAAATCCATTGGGAATAATTTAACATCTTTTGAAGCAGGGAGAGGAATCTCACTCTGTGATTCAATTCCCGGAAGTGTAACCATAAGTTTATACTTGGAGTAACCTTCCATTGCACTCTTTGAGATTGCCCAGTCGAGGAATGCCTTCGCAGCTTCAGTATGTTTTGCATTTTTCATGAGAGCATTTGCTTCAAGTTCATAGCCACTTCCTTCTGCCGGAAATACCAGCTCAACCGGATAACCGGAGTCTTTTTGTTTTGCAACTCGGTATCCGAAAGAAGCACCTACTGCAATCTCACCCTTGGAAGCAATCTTTGCGGGAGCTGAACCGGAATTGGTATATTCAACTATGTTTTTATGCAGTTGCTGGAGGAAATCCCAACCGTCATTTGATCCGTTTTTAATCCCTTTCCAAAGAAGAATAGAGGCTACCTGTAGATAACCGGTACCTGAACTCCCCGGATTTGGCATAATAACCTGACCCTTGTATTCAGGTTTGGTCAGGTCTGCCCAGCTCTTGGGCATATCAAGACCTTTCTTTTTAAGAACATCTGTATTTACACAAAATGCAGCAACGTACATATCAACTGCAGTCCAATAGCCATCAGGATCCTTGAACTCAGCGGGAATTTTATCCCAACCTTTGGCTTTGTAGGGTTCAAACAGATCGGTCAAACTTGCAATACTCGTTGCAGCAGAGCCCCATACAACATCTGCCTGGGGATTATTCTTTTCAGCAATAATCTTGGCAGCCAGTTCTCCTGTGGAATACCGCACCCATTTAATATTGAGATTCGGTAGTTCCTTCTTTGCTATTTCCAGATAATCTGCCGTCTCGTCCTCTTCCAGCGCTGTATACACAACGACATCTCCGGATGGACCTCCACCCGATTCTTTTGAACCATTTGCAAAAACTGACAGCGGAATCAGCATAAGTACTGCCACAATAAGAACCACTAAAATTTTTCTATTCATAAGAACCCTCCTGATAAGTTTGAATAATTCTACCATGAGAGCCAGAGAAAGCAAGTATTTTATTTCACATATATTCATTTTTCTTTTTATACCTTATTCATTATATATCTGTATTATGATTTACGCGCCTCTGTTTACAGGAAATGGTGTTGGGAATTACAGCTACATTAAAGCCAGTGTAGAAGTAGTTCAAATGATTCCGGGATGTAAAGCTCCGCGGTTGACACCGGCATAGCATTTACATAAAATGGGCTTGGTAAAGATGCTCCGGTAGCTCAGCAGGATAGAGCAACTGCCTCCTAAGCAGTAGGTCGGACGTTCGAATCGTCTCCGGGGTAAAAGCAGGAAAAGGACTTTTGTTCTTTTCCTGTTTTTTATTTTCCGGCGATGAGAACGTCCGAAGGAGGTTCGATAGAATGATTCGCCGCAGGCGATATCATAAACCCGAAGCATGTTAGTTCTTTTTAAACACGTAAATTCCTGCAGAAAAAGTATCTTTATCAAACGGTGCCTTCCCGAAATCTGCATAATGCCCTGCTAATTTAAAACCTGCTTCCCGGTGGAAGGAAATATATCTTTCCGAAGGGACAGGATAGAGTGTAACACTGTCCTCAAAGATGATTTCACCAGAAATTTTTCTTTTAAGCCGGGTATTAAAACTCAGGCTGGAGTTTGTAATATCCGTGTACGTTCTTAAAAAGAGCTTATCAGCCGTTTCGATCACCGGGAAGGTAAAATTCTGCTTTCCAAGAATATAATCCCAATTTATTACTTGAAAAATCCATACACTGTCATTGTGCATTTTTTCCTTAAGCAACTGAAGGAAGTGTGAAAAACCGGATTCAGATACATGCGCCATAACGTTTCCAATGGAGTAAACAAGCTCAAATATTCCTTCTACATGCGCAAGATCCATTAGATTCATCACTTTGAAAACGGGATCAGGATACTTTTGCCGGGCTGCTTGAATCATGCCTGTATCCAGATCTATCCCGGTTACTCTGTGTCCTTCCTCGATAAATCTGCCGCAGTAATGTCCTGTTGCACATCCTATATCCAGAACAGCACTGTTGCCGGATGCAGCATAGTTTTTCAGGAAAGAGAAAACCTTTTCCTGAAGCGGGAAAATCTGTTCATAATCCTCTGCAAAATCTGAATAAAACACTCAAATCCACCTCCCTCTATTGCTATTTAAAAAAACAACAATACCTAATCCAGTGTAAAACAGGTTCGCCCCTAATAATAGCCCCCTTTAATGAATTCTTATATACAGTAGCCCCTGTCGTATAGCTCAAATAGAGAGGATGGATGTTATGAGTGAGAAACAATTCGAAGAGGATACCCATAAGATTATTCGGCCGGGATGGGGAAAAGAGGAGGATTCCGGATTATTGCAAAAGAGGTACGGACCCTGACTCTTCAAGCGACGGCTTAAAATCCATGGAAGCAGTTTTTCAATCGATTCATGATACAAGCGCGACACCTTCCGCCCTCAGTACAACTTACGTCAATCTGAACAAACTTCTTGATAAAGAAAGCCGACGGGCAAACCCTCCATTACTAAACTAACCGCTATATTTCATCGGGATTTATCTTGTAAAGCCATCTGCCCCTGCTTAAGAGTATGAACCCGGCTATGGATACAAGCAGATTGGATACAAACATTCCCGTCCATATACTTACAGCTCCGAGGGAAGTGCATGCAACCAGAAAATAAACCAGAGGAACCCGGATTCCCCAGAGGCGGATAATGTTAAAAATCATAACAGGCTTAGTATCTCCGGCTCCCTG
>QNBL01000186.1 GCA_003641695.1 Spirochaetota bacterium | reverse complement strand
TTCACTGACTCAAAGATTGTTAACATTCTCAAAAGGGGGAGTTCCTGTCAAGGAGAACGCATCCATAGGAGAAATAATTACCGAAAGTACAGATTTTATTCTCCATGGAAGTTCCATCAATACCAATGTATCCATCCCTGATAATTTATGGGAAACGAAAGTAGACAGAGAGCAGATCAGTCAGGTTATTCAGAATCTTATTCTGAACAGTATGGAAGCAATGCCGTCAGGCGGTACAATCTCGATTTCATGCAAAAATCTGATTACCATTGGTAATGATCAGAGGGAGCACCGATATATCCAGATTAAGATAAAAGATTCCGGAACCGGTATCAAACAGGAGAGCCTGAATAGAATATTTGACCCCTATTACTCAACAAAAGCGACGGGAAGCGGCCTGGGGCTGGCTGTTACCTTTTCAATTATTAATAAACATGACGGATTTATCGAAGTGGAATCAGAACCCGGCAAGGGGACCGAATTTTTTATACATCTCCCGGTTTGTGAAAGTATTGAAAAAGAGATTACCGGAAATGATAGAAAGCAGACAGCGTACTCTAAAATTTCATGTACTATTCTTGTAATGGATGATGAGAAATCAATCAGGAAGCTCCTTACATCCATGCTCACTTCTCTGAAACATTCCGTAACTGCAGTTGAAAACGGGAAGGAAGCCGTTGAAGCATATAAAAAAAACAAATTTGATCTGGTAATTCTTGATATAACTATTCCGGGAGGGATGGGAGGCCTTGAAACAATTAAGGAATTAAAGAAAATCAATCCCAATGTCAGAGCAATTGTTTCAAGCGGATATGCAAACAGTCCGGTATTGGCCAGATACACCGACTACGGATTCTCAGGAGCTCTGGCAAAACCATTTCATGCGGATGATTTAAAAGAAATCATAGAAAAAGTCATCTCTTCCTGATCCTCAATTGTAAATAAATGTAAATATACTCTTTTTTTTTGGCATTGTTTATGCATCTTGTTGAAAAAAATTAAACAAGGTGGGAATTATGGGAAAAAGTAACTTAACACAGGCAGTAGATGATTTTAAACGTACAGGAGAAAATGAAGAGGAGATTATAGAAGAGGTTGCGTGTCAAATCTACTTTTCACCTCTACTAAGAAAGTATCTTTCCGGTGAACAGAGAAATGATTTTTTAAGTTTCTTCTATGCGGAAATTCCTCTGTTGATAAGAAATTATCATTACAGTGGGAAACCCTTTGAAGCATATCTGCATTTTATTGCTAAAAGGAGGGTGCTGTCTTATTTAAAAAAACAGAAAGAAAAACACGAGATTATCCGGATAATCGAAGATGTTCACTTCGCTCAAGCGGCCTACCAGTCCGTCTTCCCGGAAGATAAAACATCTGCCGAGGAAGACCTTGTAAGCAGGATCAGAAAAATTGGAAAGATAAGCAATAAAAGAATTTTGTTTCTGTTTTTAAGAGAGTTTTCAGTTTCCGATCCTCAAAAACTTTCAGCAGCAGCCCGGCTTACAGGATATAATGAGGAATGGATACAGCAATGTGCTGACAAACTGAGGGCCCTTGTTTACCGGAGAATAAAAAGAGCGGAGGAACTTAAAAAATACAGGAACAGAATCTACTTTACACTTTTTCTGACCGAGAAAAGATTATCCGATGCAGTTTATGAATCTGAAAGAAAATCCCTAAGAAATGATATCACTATGCTGAAAACCAAGCTGAAAACAATGAACACAGCATTGGCGAGGACTCATTCCTTTCCGACTCATAAAGAGATTGCAATGGTCACCGGAGATCCAAAGGGAAGCGTTGATTCAGGGTTATACTACATTAAACAGACCTTTTTAATAGCTGCTGAAAACAAGAAGCTCAGTGCCTAAGTATAGACTTAAGGGTAAGAAAAATATATCTTCAAACAATGGAAATACTTATAGCAACACAAAACAGTCACAAAGTGGAAGAACTGCAGGCAATCTTGAGGGAGCACAAACTGCTGACACCCCGGGATGCTGGAATGGATTTTTCCTTTGAAGAAAAAGGTACCAGTTTTTTGGAGAATTCTCTGGGAAAAGCTATGGAGCTTTTCAGGCAGGCAGGCAGACCGGTACTTGCAGACGACTCAGGACTCGTGATTCCTGCACTCAATGGGGAACCCGGTATATACTCAGCACGGTACGGATCAGGAGATCTGGAAAAGAATCTTGAAGCCCCCGAGAGAAACAGATATCTGCTGGGGAAAATGGAAGGGATGACAAACAGAGAAGCTTTTTTTGTCTGCTCAATGACTCTGGTTCTATCATCTGAGAGGTTTTTCATCGTTCAGGAAACATTAAACGGTGAAATAGCAGAACAACCCTCAGGAACTCATGGATTCGGATACGATCCTCTTTTCTTTCTTCCAGAATATGGAAAGACAGTCGCAGAAATTCCCGAAAAGGAAAAAAACAGAATATCACACAGAGGAAGAGCCGGCCTGAGGATGAAAGCTCTACTTAAAAGCCTGGAGGAGACTATATGAAAATTCCTGAAAGAGATAGAGTAAATCAAAAAGACAAATGGGATTTAAGTAAACTGTTCAAAACAGAACAGGAATGGGAAACTGCTTTAAAGAAGCTGGATAGTGAAATGGGAAAGATCGGTCAGTTCAGAGGGACACTGGGCAGCTCCGTTGAAAGATTAAAGGATTTCCTTGACCTTATGACAGAACTTGAAATACAGAGTGAAAGACTTGGCAACTATGCTTTTTTGAAAACTTCAGAAGATGCCGGAAACAGCACGAACCAGAACAAAATGGCACGGTACATGAGATCTGCATCAAATCTCGCTTCAGAAGTCAGTTTCTTTAATCCGGAACTGCAGTCCATTGATGAAAAAGTTATAAATGAGTACCTTTCTGATGCGCTTTTAAAAGATTACCTCATTGCATTAAAAAGAATTCTCAGATTTAAACCATATATTCTTTCGGATAAAGAAGAAAAGCTCCTTGCAATGCAGAGCGAGTCTAATCAGACTCCTTCAAAAGTCTTTTCAGCTTTAACGGATGTTGATCTTGACTTCGGCGAAGTTGAGACCCCTGACGGAAAGGTACCGTTAAGCCAGTCGACCTTCGGCATGCTGCTTGTCCACAAGGACAGAGGGGTAAGAGAAAGAGCATACAGACAGTTTTACTCTGTTTTTGAAAACCACAAGAACACCCTTTCTTCCCTGTATTCCGGAAGTGTACTTCTTGATACCTACAAAGCAAAAGCCCGGGGATACAGTTCGGTCCGGGCAATGAGATTATTCCCCGACAACGTACCCGAAACAGTTTACGATAATCTTATAGATACCATACACAAGAATCTTCCACTGCTCCATGATTACTATGCATTTAGAAAGAAAACTTTAAACGTAAAATCTCTGAAGCATTGGGATGTCTACGTTCCCCTGGTACAGTCAGTTGAAACAAGATATACCTATGAAAAGGCGGTAGAAACAATATTAAAAGCACTCTCTCCCCTCGGTGAAGATTACTGCTCCACCTTAAAAAACGGACTCCTTGGAGGATGGGTTGATAAGTATGAAAACAAAGGCAAACGCTCAGGAGCCTTTTCTTCCGGCGGATACATTGGAGATCCTTATATACTTATGAACTACAAAGAAACAGTTCTCCGTGATCTTTTTACCCTGGCTCACGAGGGCGGGCATTCAATGCACAGCTGGTACAGTGTCAGGAACAACCCCTTTCAGCACTACAGCTATACCATATTCGAAGCAGAGGTAGCTTCCACCTTCAACGAACAGCTCACAGCAAAATACCTGCTGGAGAATGCTGAAAACAGGAGTATGAAAGCATATATAACAGGAAAACAACTGGATGACATTATTGCAACAATCTTTCGGCAGACCATGTTTGCAGAATTCGAACACAAAGCACACAAGGCAGTAGAAGAGGGCATCCCCCTTACAGTAGATTCCATCCGGGACATGTACCGCGATCTGCTCGAAAGCTACTTTGGAGATGAAATGGACCTTGAGGAAGTAAGTGATCTTGAAGCCTTGAGAATCCCCCATTTCTACCGGGCTTACTACGTGTACAAATACGCCACCGGACTCTCCGCTTCAATTGCACTTTCCCGGAAAGTACTTCAGGGAGGAGAGAGAGAACGAAATGATTACCTGGGTTTCCTTAAATCGGGAGGTTCTCAATATCCTCTCGAGTCCCTGAAAGCAGCCGGAGTGGACATGGAATCCCCTGCCCCGATTGAGGATGCCATGGAAGTTTTCAAAGACCTCTTCAAAGATCTTAAGGAGTACATGAAATAGCGGTTTTACAGATTTTTTACCTGCAAATAGTTGACTAAATCGCAACTTTCCTATAATTTACCACTGTATCTACTGCTGCAGTGGTGGAATTGGTAGACACGCTAGCTTGAGGGGCTAGTGGTCGTTAGACCGTGGAAGTTCAAGTCTTCTCTGCAGCATGAAAGCAGTTACCATTGAGGTGACTGCTTTTTTATTTACATAACCAACATTTTCTCAAGGTTGCGTGAAACTGTAATTCAGTTCCAATTTGCAGAGTTATAGACTGTAATGATATCCCGCCCCTTCTCTTTACTCCGGTAGAGAGCCTCGTCGGCAAATTCAATAACATCCTTGGGGCTGATAGAAGTGTTGTCAGCAGCAGCTATTCCAATACTTACTGTCAGGTACGGTTTAATAAGTGATGCCTTGTGGGGAATGTTCTCCTTCTTCAGATCCAGCTGAATCTCTTCCGTTACAACCAGTGCGGCTTTTTCATCGGAAAATCCCAGAAGGATAAGAAACTCTTCTCCTCCATAACGGTAAATCCAGTCTGTATTCCGAATGATTCTATTTTTTAAAATTCTGCTGAATTTTTTAAGAACTTCATCACCCGCAGGATGTCCGTACACATCGTTGTACTTCTTGAAGAAGTCAATATCAATCATTATAACTGCATAGGGAGACCCCGTTCTTGTATAAATGTTATGTACCAGAGATAACTTCTCTTCCATATGGACCCGGTTGTAAAGACCTGTTAGAAAATCAGTATAAGACAATTCCCTCAGTCGATCAGTTTTATCCATATTCAGTTTCCGCTCTTTTTCATAAGCCCTTTCAAAAACAATAAGCAGAAATGACATAAATACAGAGGCAACCGGAACAGTTACCAGCCAGTCAAAAATTTGTTCCTGAGGATCCATTGTTTTGAAAATTTCAGGATGCTTCAGAAAAGCAACTGTTATAACAAGATTGATAAAAATCACGGAAAAAGATAGAAATATTCTTTCCCATCCATTCATTACATAACTGACAAAGATCAGTAAAAGAAATGTGTATGCCAAACTTGGTCCTACCAGACCCGCACTGGTAAATCCGCTTAGCGGTAAGATTCCCCATACTATAATATATAATGCTACTCGATGAACAGCTGAAGCATTCCCGGTTATAAGTGCCAAGACAATAAAGACAAAGCTTACTAAACAAACAAGAATCCATTTATAGTTGTAGGAGAACTCCAGACCGTTTACAATGTTTCCCACTGTTATTAAAAATGACATAGCAGCAAAAAAAAGCATATAATA
>QNBL01000185.1 GCA_003641695.1 Spirochaetota bacterium | reverse complement strand
TGATTCTGCCCATAATTTAGTTGAATATCACGGAAAATGTGAGAAGCTGCACGGGCATACCTACCGCCTGAGGGTAACCATACAGGGAAAACCGGGAAAAGATGGAATGATCCTTGATTACGGTATTCTAAAAAAGATTGTTAATGAGAATGTAATTTCAAAAGTTGACCATGGTTACCTGAATGATATCGTTCCGCAATCATCCACCGAGAACCTGGTTGTATGGATGTGGTCGGAACTGGAGCTCCCCCTTTCAGGAAATAACTATAGTCTTTATGAGATAAAATTATGGGAAACAGAAACAAGCTTTGTTACCTATAGGGGGGAAGACTATGCTGAGTGATGTTCAGAAAGAAAAGGATCTGCGTCAGGTCCCCATCAGGAAGGTCGGCGTCCGGGATATCAACTATCCCATTACTGTTTTGGACCGGTCACGGAAGGCCCAGGGTACCATTGCAAATATAAACATGTTTGTCGATCTTCCCCATGAATACCGCGGAACCCATATGAGCAGGTTTGTTGAGGTTATTGAGCGGCATAATGTTAATCTTGATATACATAACCTCGATGATATTCTGAATGATATGAAGGAGACCTTCTCCTGTGAGACAGCCCACATTGAGATCAGGTTTCCCTACTTTATCCGGAAGAAAGCTCCGGTATCAGGGATAAGCAGCTTGATGGAATATGGATGCAAGCTTGAGGCAACCAAGGATGATTCCATGAGCATGAAGCTTACCGTTGAAGTTCCCGTAACTAATCTTTGTCCCTGCTCAAAGGAGATTAGCAAGTACGGAGCCCACAGTCAGCGCGGAATAATAAAAATGGTAGTTGAGTCTCTTAAATTTATCTGGGTAGAGGAGCTGGTGCAGATTGCAGAAGACTCTTCATCATCTCCCGTGTTCACGCTTCTTAAGCGGCCGGATGAGAAATATGTAACCGAGCATGCTTATGAAAACCCCCGGTTTGTTGAGGATGCTGCCCGCGAAGTTGCAGTGCGGCTCAGGGATGACGAACGGGTGACTGCCTTTCAGGTAGAGGTTGAAAACTTCGAGTCCATTCACAATCACAGTGCCTATGCCTGTGTAACCGGTTAGGAATACATTTATTTAACCATAATTTTAAAAGAGTAGTTATTTGTTTCTATGTGCACTATAATATTAGCATAATTGTAAGCAATGGGGGCAAGAATGAAGAAGCGGGCGGCCTTAATTCATACCGGAGGAACATTCGTTATGGAAAAGAATATGACCGGAAGGCTTACTCCAGGGCATTCAGCTGTTAGTTCCATAGAGAATCATCTTTTGCCCCGGTATCCTGATATTTTTGTGGATCAGATTGAGTTGTTCAATATTGATTCATCGCTCTTTACCCCTGATTACTGGATACTGCTTGCAGATAAAATCGATGAGCTCTATCGGATGTACGATGGGTTCATCATAATACATGGTACCGATACTCTTGCCTATACTGCCGCTGCTCTTTCGTTTATGCTTATTAATTTGGATAAGCCAGTTGTAATAACCGGTTCTCAGCTGCCCCTTCTTGAGCGGCGAAGTGATGCTTTTCTCAATCTGTCATCTGCTCTGGAAGTGATTGGGGACGGAGCATTAAAGGAGGTTTCAGTTGTCTTCAATAATAAAGTTTATCGCGGGAACCGTATTAAAAAGCGGGATGTCTGGGATTTCCATGCTTTTTTCAGCCCAAATTACCCTGTGCTTATTAAACTGGGAATTGGTTTTGACAAGAAAGAGTCCTTATTTCTCACCCCGGGAGCAGGTGTCTTTAAAACTGATACAAGAATATGCAGGGATGTTCTCTTAATTTCCTTTTATCCGGGACTCGATTTCTCGTTCTACATCACTCTTGTTAAAAACAGCAAAGTTAAAGGGATTGTTATCGAAGCATATGGAAGCGGTAATATCCCTTCTGATAACAGGACTTTGGATAATCTTTTTAGTGAAGCAGCCAAACATGGTATTGTGGTGGTGGTATGCAGTCAGTCCCCTGTGGGGAAGGTTAATCTTGAGTTATATGAAGCTGCAGAAAAAGCTGATAGGTACGGGCTTATCAGCGGTGGTGATATGACTAAAGAGGCAGCTCTTGTAAAACTTATGGTGGCTCTGGGAAGATTTCAGACCCGCGAGGAAGTCAAGGATTTTATGCTGCACAACATAGCTGGAGAAAAAGATAAGCAGGGCTGAAAACAGGATACCAGGAAAAAATCATTTCCAAAAGTATTTTAACGGAAAGGCTGTCTGTTTCGGGAGCTGCTTCATAACCCCCTATGGCAGTTAATATATATTACATGAAAAGTAAGAAAAATCTAAAATAATCCATGACAAGAAAAAGCGGCACTCCCCGTTGGGAAGCCGCTTTCTAACTTTGTTTTGGCTGAAGCTATTTTTTAAGTTCGCCGTAGTGTTTCATGTACTGAACTCTGTTGAAAACCTCTGGATTGAGAGAATCTTTTTGACTCTTTAATCCTTTGAAAGCACTTATTGAATCAAATTTCTGGTTATCCATCCACTCTTCAAGCGTTTTCAGCATTTCCCCTATAACTGCCGGTTTGTTTTTATAGAGTGTGGATACAACTTCCGCTGCATCAGCACCCAGGAGTATCATCTTTATAAGATCTTCCCCGGAATGAACACCGGTTGCAGCAGCAAGATTTTTAGTAGTTTTACTGTACAGCATGCCAATCCATCTCATTGTCAGAATATTCTCGGCAGGATCGCTAAAAAAATTTGCTGAAGTATGTTCCAAAGTATTTATATCCAGGTCGGGAGAAAAGAACCTGTTAAAAAGAACAAATCCATCCGCACCTGCTTGCCCAAGACGATTGATAATCTGAAATATATTTGAAAAGTGGTAACTCAGTTTAACAGAAATAGGTATTGATACAAGCTCCTTTACCATAGCAACTGTTTTAACATACTCATCATCTATTTCCTGTCCGCTTTTTTTAGTATCGAAGGGAAGGATGAACATGTTCAACTGAAGTGCATCTGCCCCTGCAGCTTCAACTTTCTTTGCAAAACTGGTCCATTGGCCGGAGGAAGCACAGTTGATACTTGCTATTACAGGAGCAGTAACTGTTTTTTTGGCTTCTTTTATTAATTCTGTATATTTGGATATACTGTGTTTTTTTTCGTAGAATCCAACATAATCATCAATATCATCATATCCGTAAACAATTCCTCCGCTTTTGAGGGTTTTGTTTGCATCAAAGATAATTTGTTCCTCAAAAAGTGATTTAATTACAATAGCACCTATTCCTGCTTCATCGAGTTTTTTAATTGATTTAATATTTCCTGTAAATCCTGATGCACCTGCGATAACAGGGTTTTTTAACTCTAAACCTAAATATTGTGTAGTCAGTTTTCCCATTAATATCTCCTTATGCTCTATTATG
Organism: Spirochaetota bacterium; assembly: GCA_003641695.1. Taxonomy (GTDB): domain Bacteria; phylum Spirochaetota; class Spirochaetia; order B11-G9; family B11-G9; genus B11-G9. Next base: position 2,189 of record QNBL01000185.1, on the reverse strand, counting down.
GTAGAGTATATACTGCATTCTGGTGAGAAGCAAGAAAATAGAAATAATTACTATTAACCCATGGGTTTTACAAGGATTGATATGGCTGTATAATTAATAACGTATGGATACGTCAACAATATCAGCACAGCTGCATCAGGATTATCCCGGGAAGAATATAATTCTTGATGCCGAGAATCAAATGTTAAAGGTGGCGGGAGAGAAGAATGTTCTTCTTCTTTCTACATCTGCGATTGAACGAATGAACATTTTCAGTGCTGCCGGGAAACATTTCTATCAGGTTATTGTGAATCTGATTTATTCCCGATTCGGTATTCTGCCGAAGAAGGGAAGTTTTGCCGATTCTTTGGTAATTACTGAGGAAGAAATCAAGGATTACCGGATAAGAAAAATAGCCAGACGTCACAATGTGGGATTTCTCGAAAACGGAAAAGATGTCTTTGCCATAGATATAGATGACGGAAAGAATTTCCCCCTTTTATCTGATGAAAGCGAGATTGATCCGCTGGAAGACGAGGATTGGGAAACAGGATTTACACATCATTCCTATTCCCTGTGGAGAAACAATGACCCTTCTTTAGAGGAACTTGAGATAGTTGATGAGGATTCAGACTGACCTCTAACTACCTGAAGCCTCTCCCCCGGTGACTTTACCCATTACCAGGAATGCTGCAAACATACAGACAGAGGCAAACACAAATATACCCTGAAATCCGAAAAGATCAATAATAAATCCGGTTATCGGCGGAGCAGTGATTGCTGCTCCCTGGGAGAAGGTGTAATATAATCCGGTATAGATTCCCATGTCATCGTAACTGGCCATCTGCCAGAGCATCGGAAAAGAGTTGGTAACCACAGAAACCCAAAATGTCCCAAATATGAAGAGCAGTACAAAAAAACTTATCAGCATGGACAGCTGTGAAAAACCAAGGATCCTGCTTACATAGGGGTGTAAGGAAAGTATAAGCGTAATAGCTGTCAGAGCCAGGAGCGAAGCCCGTATTGTTGTTTTTCTTCCCTTTTTATGGGCAATAATACCACTGACAATAGCAAAAAGTGCATAGGCAATCGCCACCATCCCTGCGGAAAGGCCTGCAGTCCCTGATGAAACCCCAATAATTTCTTTGGAGTAAAGGCCTATGAAGGGAAGTACTCCCTGATAGCCGAGAAACCATAAAAACAGAGATATCAGGATAAGAACGGCACTTTTATCTGTTCCTGAGAATACAAGGGACAGGGACTCTTTAATACTTGTTTTTTCCTCACTGCTTTCCGCCCGCTGTTTCTCTCTGATAAAGATAAAAAGGGCCAGGGTGGCCAGGATAACAAGGATACCCGCAACGGGAAAGGAGAGAATTTCATCCGTGGGTCCTATTCCAGGAAGGTTGATCTTGACATCCATTAGTTTTGCCAGACCAATGGTCCCGACAATTGCTGCAATTCCTCCCATGGTATTGATAACTCCGTTGGCTTCTGAACGGAATTCTCCCGGGATGGTATCGGGCATGAGAGCTACTATAGGTCCTCTTCCTGCCTGTTTGAATATGTTAAGCAGGAAGATTGCTCCGATAAGAGCCCAGAGCCCCCAGAGAGCCGAAAAGGGAATCAATCCGAAAAGAATTCCTGAAAGGGGAAGGGTTACAAGGATGTACGGCATCCTTCTTCCAATTCTGGTACGGGTTTTGTCTGACATGGCTGCCACTATGGGAATGAGAAAAAGGGCAAATATATTATCCAGGGTCATAATTGATCCGATAATCCCTTTTGAACTGATGAATCGTGTAAGAAATATAGGGATATATGTATCGTACAGAGGATCCATAAGCCCCATGGTAAAGAAGCCCAGCCCTATTAAAAATGTAACACCGTAATACTTGCGCATTCCTTCTTTCATAATAACTCCAGTAACAGCTTACAGGAGATTAACCGAACTGGCAACCAGAAATTTTGACATGGATATATTTGTAATGTTGAGTTAGAATATATTAATGAAGGTACTATCGTTAATCAGGAAATTTTTCACAGATCGTATTTCAGGAAAACCAGTAAAAGAAAGAATTTTTATCTATTATATGCTTTTTTTTGCTGCTATGTCATTTTTAATAACAGTGGGAAACATTGTAAACGGTCTGGAGTTCTCCTACAACTATAAATGGATTCTTGTTTGTTTAGTAAGCTTTGTCTTTATT
>QNBL01000184.1 GCA_003641695.1 Spirochaetota bacterium | reverse complement strand
AGCGTTTGCCAGCTTGCTGATATTCCCCACAGGACCTGTTGTTATTATTGCGACATCAACGGTACCCATCTGAACCTGCTGAATGATACTGCTCTCGCTTCCGAGGGAAGCACTGTGCTGAATATCAAAGGTAAATCTGCCGTTTGACCTCTCTTCCACAAGATTCTTGAACTTTTCAGCCGCTATGTACTGGGCGGATCCCGGTACAGTAACAATACCGATAACCATGTTCTTTGAATCAAGCCCGCCGCCGGCGGCTTCTTTCTGTCCGTTTGCAAAGAGGCCGGAGGTTACAACCAATACAACCGTTAGAATGATAAAAAATCTTTTCATACTGTCTCCTTTTAGATGAATTAAATCTTTAACAGTATATATAGATTTTGTTAAATGCACAATGAAAAAAGCATAAATCCGGGGCTACTTTTTTTGCTTTCATTACATCAAATCACACTATCACTATCGGTATTATTTATCACTAAGGGGGCAGCCTTCTGAGCTCTGGGAGGATTCCTGTTTAAACAGTGGAATAAATGCAAGACAAAGAGATCAGTGACAATCTCTATTGCATAAATCTTGTTAACAACTACTAGATCAACAACGGGACAACTATTTTACTCATAATATGTGATTATTTTAAACTACCCCGGAGAATCCCCCGGGGTTTATTAAAAAAAGATTATTTTTTAACTGAAAAATCTATATTTTCTCCATCCGCAGTAATTATAACCGTATCACCTTCCTTTACCTCCCCGCTCAGGATAAATTTAGCCAGAGGATTCTGCACAAGGTTCTGTATGGCCCGTTTAACCGGACGAGCACCGAACAGAGGGTCAAATCCTTTCTCAGCAAGGAATTCCAGGGCTTTATCATCTACATTAATGAATATCTTTTTCTCTGTAAGACGGTTTTTAAGCCGCTCAAGCTGTATATCTACAATCTTCAGGATCTGATCCCTTTCAAGACGTTTAAAGAAAATAATCTCATCTACCCGGTTTAAGAATTCAGGCTTGAAGAGTCCCTTCAACCGCTCCATTATCTGCCCGGATACCGAATCCACATCTTCGCTAGTAAGGAGGAGATCGCTGCCGACATTACTGGTTAAAATTATAATGGAGTTCCTGAAATCGACAACACGTCCCTGCCCGTCGGTCAGCCTTCCGTCATCAAGCAGCTGGAGAAGCACGTTGAACACATCGGGGTGAGCTTTCTCTATCTCATCAAAAAGGATTACCGAATAAGGACGTCTGCGGACCGCTTCTGTCAGCTGGCCTCCCTGATCGTACCCGACATATCCCGGAGGCGCTCCGATGAGTCTTGAGACGGAATGCTTTTCCATGTATTCACTCATGTCTATACGGGTCAAAGCTTTTTCATCGTTAAAAAGGTAATCAGCAAGGGTCTTTGCCAGCTCGGTTTTACCGACTCCAGTAGGTCCAAGAAAGATGAAAGAGCCCAGCGGTCTTGCTTCATCGGAAAGTCCCGTTTTGTTCCTGCGGATTGCATCGGACACTGCTGTTATCGCTTTTTCCTGTCCAACGACCCTCTTTGCCAGGGTATTTTCCAGGGTAAGAAGCTTGGCCATCTCCGAAGAAAGCATCTTGGAAACAGGAATTCCGGTCCAGGTTGATACAATCCTGGCAATATCTTCCTCGGACACCTCCTCTCTTAAAAGCTGGGAATCTGTCTGAATTTCCTCCAGACGTCCGGAAAGCTCTTCTATTTTCGTCTCCAGATCAGGGACTCTGCCATGTTTGATTTCTGCTGCTTTGGTAAGGTTTCCCTCACGTTCATATTTGACCTCAAGAGTTTTCATCTGCTCAAGCTCTGAATTCAAAGCCCGTATCTCTTCAATTATACTCTTCTCGTTCTTCCACTGCAGCCTCATGGCATCCCGGCGTGTTTTGAGATCAGCAAGCTCCTGCTCTATCTTTTCATACCGTTCTCTGGATGCATCATCCTTCTCTTTTGAAAGAGCATGCCGTTCAATATCCAGCTGCAGTATCCTCCTTTCAATCTTGTCCAGCTCCACAGGCTGACTTTCAATCTCCATTTTTAACTGGCTGGCTGCTTCATCCACGAGATCAATTGCTTTATCGGGTAGAAACCGGGAGGTTATGTATCTGTCAGAAAGCATAGCTGCTGCTATCAGGGCATCATCCTTGATTCTTACACCGTGGTGAACCTCGTAACGGTCTTTTATCCCCCTGAGAATCGCAATAGTATTTTCAACAGAGGGTTCAGCTGTATATACCGGCTGGAAACGTCTCTCCAGAGCAGGATCTTTTTCAATATGCTTCCTGTATTCGTCAAGAGTTGTTGCACCTATTGCCCGCAGCTCTCCCCTGGCAAGGGCAGGTTTTAAAAGATTGGAGGCATCCGTTGAACCTTCAGCAGCCCCTGCTCCGATAAGCGTATGAAGCTCATCTATAAAGAGAATTATCTCCCCGTCAGATTCAGTTATCTCATGGATAACCGCTTTGAGCCGGTCTTCAAATTCTCCTCTGAACTTTGCTCCCGCAATCAATGCTCCCAGGTCAAGAGCAAGAAGTCTCTTGTTTTTAAGAGAATCGGGAACATCCCCGGATACAATTCTCCGGGCCAGCCCCTCGGCAATAGCAGTTTTACCAACTCCCGGCTCTCCTATAAGAACAGGGTTGTTCTTTGTTCTCCTCGATAGTACCTGCATTACCCTGCGGATCTCCTCATCCCTTCCTATTACAGGATCGAGTTTATCTCTCCTGGCTAGAGCGGTAAGATCTTTACAATATTTATCCAGGACCTGGTACCTTTCTTCGGGGTTTTGATCGGTTACCCGCTGATTTCCCCGAATTGACTGGAGAGCCATTAGAATTCCATCCCTGGTTACTCCCTCCTGCCGGAGCCTTTTTGCACATTCATTATCCTGCCCGATTGCCGCAAGGAGAATATGCTCGGAGCTGAGATATTCATCCTTCAGTTTCTGCGCCTCGCTTTCCGCATCATGGAGCAAACGGTTCAGTCCGGGAGATAATCCCGCCTGGGCAGCATCACCGTAAACCCTGGGCTTTGCTTCCAGAAGTTCCTTTATTAATCCTTCTATATTATTTCTGCTTACTCCAAGCCTGTCAAAAAGCGGCCCAATTACCCCATCCTGCTGTTCCAATAAAGCTGCAAGCATATGCTCTACATCAATATTGTTATGGTTGTACTTGTGTGCTATGGAGCTTGCATCCTGCAGAGCTTCCTGCACCTTTACAGTCATCTTATCGTATCTCATATTATTCACCTCGATTGTTTTATTTTTTAAATTGATTTATAGTAAAGATACAAACACAATAGGCAACCGTCAAACGGATGGGAGGAAAACATGAACGCAAATCCGGATGGGAAAGTTATAATCATGCATGGATTTGAAAAGGAAACAGTTTTTGAATTAATGCGGCTGATAAAATCACATGTTAAAAACCCTTCCGATATTGCATTTTCCATGTCTACCCCGGTAAATCTGGATTGGAAACTCAAGGATATAATCTCTGATGTAAGAGAGGATCATGCATATTTCATGGAGATGGAGCGGGAAAAAAAGGAAGGCGGACAGTGATCTACCTGATCCTTATAAATGTCATCCTTGCTTTTATTCCATCCCTGATTCTTGTTGTCTATTTTTACTCAAAGGACAGCCAGAAAAGGGAACCTCCGGCACTGATCCTGAAAACATTTCTGCTGGGTTTTGCAGCGGTTATCCCCGCAGCACTGATAGAGATTTTTCTTTCTCCGTTCTTTCAGGGGTCAACGCGGCTTACGAACAGCTTGTTCAGGGCGTTCCTTATTGCAGGTGTAGTTGAAGAAGGGATAAAACTTTCCGTTATCCGAATTTTTATTTATAACAGAAAAGAATTTGATGAAGTTACCGATGGTATTGTCTATACGATTACAGCAAGCCTTGGATTTGCCTTTTTCGAAAACCTTTTCTACAGCTTCGGTGCCCTGTCTGTTCTTATAATCAGAGGGTTGACAGCAGTGCCCCTCCATGCCGCGGCCTCGGGGATAATGGGATACTTTATAGGAAAGTCAAAATTCCAGGGTAACGGAAGCATTATGGCAGGTTTTATCCTGGCAGTAACCATACACGGGCTCTACGACTTTCTGCTTTTCTACGGAGGGATGACCTCATTCCTCGTAATTCTGCTCCTTGCTGCTGCGGGAATCGTACTGCTGAAACTCTATAAGCGGGCTCTTATAGAGGACCGCTACTTCGGCAGAAGCTGAGAGCAAGCAGATAACAGACTGGAATATCCGGCTACAAAAACCAATATCAAAACTCAATATCTTTTCCATACAATAAATCTCCACATTTGATCCGAAGTCGCATCATCACTGCATATTACTTTGAAGAAATACAAAAAGAACTATAGATAGATTTTTATACTATATTATTGCATTTTTTCTCAATATTTGATATTTTATTGTTATAATTGCATCCTTACAGAAAAAGGGGAAAAAGTGAAAAGAAAAAGAAGACTCTGTCGTTGCTGGTGGCGAGGTTGCTAATTAAAAATAGTACAGGTAATTTTTTAGTATCCATAAAATCTAGCGTATAAAGGAATAAAGATATGAATAAGGAATCCTGGTTTATAAAGTACAAGTTCACAATACTGTTACTTATAGTAATATTAATTAGTACAATATTAGTTCTTTCATTTGATACTACAGCAATTGACGGCGTCCCTTCATTAAACATTACAATGATCATTACACTATTCATTGTAGGGAGTCTTGCCGGTCTTCTCGGCGGGTGGATAGGTACCGGCGGGTGCAGCGTAATGCTGCCGGTTCTCCATTTCTGGCTTGGGTTCCCTGCCCCGATAGCAGTCGGAACAACATTGTTTGCTGTCATTTTCACAGCTATTTCAGGTGGTTATGGCCATTTTAAACAAAAAAACCTTGATAAACGTGTAACGGTCTGGATGGGAGCAGCGGGTATCATTGGAGTTATAATCGGATCATGGTTATTTACCTTCTTATCCGCCAAGTCCAACTTACTGGGAGCGATCATAGGAATAGTATTCCTCTGGCCCTCATTTCGAATGATCTACGAGGGAATAAGAGGTTCTAAAAAAAGTGATTCTGGATCAACCAGCATGCACATTGAATATCCTCAGCATATAGGAGGCCATCCTGCCAAACTGTCGGTCTTTGGTGTTATTGTAGGAACGTTAACAGGTTTAGTCGGTCTGGGAGGGGGTTATGCACTGGTACCAGGTCTGATATATCTCTTTGGTGCCCCTGTTTACATTACAATGGGAACTTCTCTGGCTGTAATGATACCTATGGCGTTAGTAGGAGGAAGTATTAAGTTAGCTCAAGGTTTTGTATTTCCCGGTGCCGCACTTGTTTTGGCTTCAGGAACAATAATTGGAGCACAGATTGGAGCTCTTACCATTAAAAAAATCAAGCCGAATACTTTAAAACTGATTTTTGGTATATATTTTCTTTATGTTGCTGCGAAGTTTATTAGTAATTTTTTTGGCATCCATATATGGTAAAAAATTCTATTTCAGGGGTTTATACAGTATGTATAAACCCTGATTATGATTCTGTTATACAAATCTTTGGAGACCGGAATTTATGCATAAACATTCTGCCTTAACCTGGCTGCCTTT
>QNBL01000183.1 GCA_003641695.1 Spirochaetota bacterium | reverse complement strand
CCATGCCTTCTCAATATCAGCAAGATCAACATCCTGCTCAAACTCTACCCAAACAGTCTCAAGATGCCCGAACATAACCGGTACTCTCACGCAGAAGGGGTGAATATCCACATCCACCGACAGGATTTTCCTGAACTCCTTTCTCATCTTTTCTTCTTCCCCGCCAATAAAGGGAACAACGTTGCCGGTAATATCAAGGGCAGAAAGTCCGGGATGTCCGGCACCGCTTACTGACTGGTAGGTGGAGACAATTACATCTTTTATGCCGAATTTTCTCAAGGGAGCCATGGCTACCGCAAGACCCGTAGTTGAACAGTTGGCATTGGTAATTATAAATCCTTTTTCGGGATAACCCTGCTTCTCAATCCAGTTAAGCTGATCCATATTTGCTTCGGGAATAAGAATGGGAACATTTTCGGTGTACCTGTAGTTGGAAGCATTTGAGAAAACAGCAAAACCCGCCTCAATCAGCCGGGGTTCGATCTCCTTGGCGATATGATTAGGAAGGGCCGAAAAAACAATCTGAATCCCCTGCTCTTTCATCTCTTCTATATTGAAAGAAGCTATCTCAAGGGAGAGGATTTCCTCAGGAATTTCCTGGGGCAGGATCCAGTGAACTTCACTGCCGTAGTCCTTTCCTTCCCGTGATTCAGATGCAACCACTCTGGTCAGCTCAAACCAGGGATGATCGTGAAGCATCCACATAAAAACCTGTCCAACGGCTCCGGTTGCTCCGAAGAGAGCTGTTTTTATCTTTTTATCTCTTCTAAATTCCTCTTTCCGTAATACCTTACTCATGACATTTCCTCTCCAAAAAAATTTATCCTGGAACCACTATGCAGAATAACCAGGATAATGTCAACCAGTAAATAATAAAATGTCACTATAATAACACAATTTTTATATGCTAACAATTTGTCAAGCTATTTGTCTGTCTATCTTTTTCTCTTCGACTTTAGTCAAGAATCCTGTCCTGAGACAAAGTTCGAAGAGGTGCTTACTCATTAACTCCGACTGTTCACGCACGGAAGAATCACTAACCCGCTTCATTATTACTCTGTACGAATCTCCGATCTCTTCTGCAATCTCGACATAAGTTGTAATCAGGGCGTCCCCTTTGACTCGATACTGTACCATACTTGTCTCCTCACATAAGCTATACTTATCTATCGGAGGATTAAAACATTCCTTAAGATAATGTATATTGCCTTACCTCTCCAACCGGCATATACTATACCTTATGAAGTTATACCTGTTACTACCAGTTCTCGCAGCTCTTTTATTTTCAGGATGCAAACAAACGGAAAAAGCTGTTTCTTCAAAATCGGCTTCTCCTTCTCCCGTACCTTTCTCTCAAATTATGATAAAGGAACATGAAATTCCCGACTCACCGGAATATGAAAAATACCTTGAGGTATCTTCCAACGGTCCGGTTATACCGGGTTTATATCAGGGAACGATCCCCCAGGGGCTGGCGTACGGCAAAGCCGATGATTTAATTTTCATTTCCGGCTACCCTTTTTACAGGACTTCAAGCACCATAAGTGTACTGTCGGGAAAAGACGGAAGGTTTATCAAGGTATTAAAACTGCAGAATCCTGCCGGTGCTCCCCACAGTGGTCATGTGGGAGGACTTGCAGTAAGCTCTAAAAATCTGTGGATAGCTTCAGGGAAAGGGGTATACAGGACAGAACTTGGCGACATTCGAGAGGCTCCGAACAATGGGATTCTCAAAATGAAGGAGTTCGTACGTACAGCAGTAAAAGGTTCCTTTGCCTCTTTTTCCGGCAATACTCTCTGGATAGGAGAGTTTACCAGCAAGGACGGATCGTACGCGGCAGCAGAAACGCACAAAGTCAAAACTGTATCCGGGGTTAACCACGGATGGATGGCCGGTTATGATCTGGATCCTGAAACTGACAGAATTGATTCAAAAGTTACAGCAGACGGACTCACCTACCCGAACAGGATCATATCAATACCCGATGAGGTCCAGGGTGCCGCCTTCTTTGAAAATACTGTAATCCTCAGCACCTCCTACGGAAGGAGGAACAAGAGCAGATTGACGAGTTACACAGTTCCCGATTTTACTGAAAGTTTTGAACTTTCCGGTGAATCACGTATCCCAATGGCAGTTCTGACCGTAAAAGACAAAATACGATCCCTTGTTGTTCCCCCCATGAGCGAAGGGATTGCCGTTTATAATGATTCCATCGCGGTACTGTATGAATCGGGTTCGGACAAATACAGAAGCACAGCGCTTTTTCCCCAGGGGAGGATCCAGCTGCTTGACCCTGCAGTATTTATGAAGTGACCCTTACTATATCACTCCAGGGTCCGGGGCCGGATATGTTAACCGCACGGATCCGGTACTCCGGATTCTTAACCCTGCCGTAATTCGTATCCGTATATCTTGCAACCTTCAGGTTTTTATCCAGATATGTCCACTTTTTGGATCCGTGCTTCCGTCTTACTATCTCGTAATGGCCGAAGTCCTTTACACTTTTCCAGTTCAGGATTACAACAGAGCCGCTTATCTTGGCGGTAACTCCCTTAATCTTTGCAGGTACACTGTATTCACGGTCTTCATTTTCCGTATCCTGCTTCTCTTTTTTTATCTTTGCCGCATTTATCTCTTCCCTTCTCTTTTCCGCCAGTGCACGGATTGTGGCAGCGAAATCGGGATACCTTTCAAGGATCCGGTCAAAAGTTTCCTTGTCCAGCCGGTACAGATCACAGTAATCCCTGGCAATAATCGATGCAGTTCTCGGCATACTCAGCAAAAGAGCTATCTCACCGAAAAACTGTCCGTCCGACAGGGTTGCATAGGTCGTTGAACCGTCTGCGGACACAACATCAACCGTACCTTTACTTATAAAAAACATATCGTAACCGACTTCACCGGCTGTTACGATGTAATCCCCCGGAGTAAATACTACCGGGCGGAGATTCAAGATTGTTTCTTTTATAAATTCCTGGGAGGCACCTTCAAAGATAGGAACCTTTTCTATAATCTCCTTGTTCAGAAACAGAGCAACCCACGTTTTCAGCGACGGCGGAAGCTCTTTCAGAACATCAGACTCCTCGTATCCCCGGCGGGTCTGCCACAAGTATTCAAAATAATCATTGATCTTTCTGCTCAGATCAAGGGGAATATTCCGGTACCGGAGAAAGGTATTAAGTTTCTCCATCTTTTCCCTGTGCTGGGCCTTTGCTATATCAATATTGGCGATAAGGTTTGCAATATTACCAATGATTAAACCGTACATACCGGCACCGATTATCTCAATAAATATTACGTATATTATCTGATAGGTTGTAGACGGAGTGACATCCCCGTATCCTATCGTCGTAAGTGTTGTTGTAGTCCAGTAAAAAGCTCTGGTGTAAAGCTCGAATGGGGAAAGCCCGTCCGGATTTCCCGTCATTATTATCCATCCGCAGGAAATTGTATGAGCTGCCATCATTATCCAGAAGACAAGGAGAACCAGTCTGAAGATCGACGGATTCATCCTCGGTCCGCTTAACCGTTTGAGAGATCTGCTTATTCTAAGCAGCTTTAATAAACGGTTCATCCTTAAGACAGCCATATGCGGCATAGGGAAAGCAGCGATAAGATCAACTATAAACCAGGACCGCAGATATGCCTTTGAAATAACTTTTCTGTCATATATAAGTTTGCCCCTTCCCGGAACGGCTGTACTGAAGTTAATAACAATATCCAGAACAAACACAAGAGTTACTATGGAAACTGAAAGTAGATCGTATCCCTTAGGGAATATTTTAAAAACCACTATAAGCGGAACGGTTATTGCTGAATATACGGTTACAATTAATACCAGCATATCCCAGTTTTTCTTCAGTCTGCTTTCCGGTTCGATTATCATACATAAAATCCTTTTTTTGACTTCCTAACTATTTTCGGTTGATTACCCCTATTTCATTACCGGGATAGTATTTTTAAACTCTGTTCAGAATCTCCAATACATAGTAAACTTGGGCAGGAGGAAATTATGGATATGAGGTGGAACCTGGATAAACTTTATACATCATTTGATTCCCGTGAATTTCAGGGAGACATGAAGGAACTGGATAAGCTTGTAAAGGAATTCTCCCAATGGGCGGAGTTAAATCTTAAAGAGCGGTCAATCAGTACTTCTTCCGGCGAAGAAGCGGCGGATATAATGATAAAATATATTGACCACCACACTTCCGTCCTTAAACTCATTTCCGCACTGCACTCCTTCTCGGAACTCACTTTCAGCGTTGACGCATCGGACAGTACAGCCAAGCGATACGCAGAGATTATAATGCAGAAAATTCCCTCTGTAACTAACACTACGGTTCTTTTTACAAGATGGCTGAAAGAAGCAGAAAACATACCCGGAATTATCGAGAATTCAGGACTGTTAAAAGACCACATCTTCTTTATAAACGAGACAATCGATAAAAGCAGAAGACTTCTTTCCGATGAAGAAGAGCTTTTGGCTGCAAAACTCAAGAATACTGGATCCGATGCCTGGTCCTCTTTATGGAATGTCCTGACTTCAACGGTTCTTGTTGATATGGAAACGGATGGAGAAAAGAAGGCTCTACCTCTTCCCGTTGTCAGAAACATGGCTTATTCAAATGATCCGGCAGTAAGAAAAGCGGCCTACGACGCGGAACTGAATGTTTACGATAAGTTCAGCGAATCCGCTGCCGCCGCTCTTAACAGTGTTAAGGGAGAAGTGTTAACCATGACTGAACTTCGGGGATTCGATTCACCTCTGGAGATGACCCTTGAAAACTCCAGAATGGACAAGGAAACTCTTGATGCCATGCTCTCCTCAATGAAGGGATACTTTCCCGTATTCAGGAAGTACCTTAAAAGAAAAGCAGAGATGTTAGGACATTCAAAAGGACTTCCATTTTACGATTTATTCGCTCCCGTAGGCAGTATTGAGATGAAATACACCTACAGTCAGGCAAAAGATTTTATTGTAAAGAATTTCAGACAATTCAGTGATTCTCTTGCAGATTACGCGGAGAATGCATTTGAACAGGGATGGATAGATGCCGAACAGAGAGAGGGGAAAAGAGGAGGCGCTTTTTGCGAAAATCTTCATGTCATCGGAGAGAGCCGGATAATGACAAACTTTGACGGAAGTTTCTCCTCCGTTACAACCCTGGCCCATGAACTGGGACACGGCTATCACGGACACTGCCTTAAGGATGAAAGCTTTTTAAATGCGGACTATCCCATGCCTCTCGCTGAGACAGCCTCAATATTCTGCGAAACCCTGATTATCCAGGCGGCGCTGAAAGAAGCTGATCCGCAGCAGAAAACTGTTATTCTTGAAAACAGCATCCAGAGCGATACCCAGGTTATTGTTGATATATTCAGCAGGTTCCTTTTTGAATCTGAAATTTTTAAAAAGAGAAGGGAGGCTCCTCTCTCGGTTGAAGAACTTAAAGAAATAATGATAAAGGCACAGAAAGAATCATACGGTGAAGGACTGGATGAAAACTTTCTCCATCCCTACATGTGGGCCTGCAAACCCCATTACTACTACGCCGACTACAACTTCTACAACTTTCCCTATGCCTTCGGACTGCTCTTTGCCAGAGGCCTTTATGCCGAATACCTTAAAAGCGGATCCTCATTCATTGAGGAATATGACAGT
>QNBL01000182.1 GCA_003641695.1 Spirochaetota bacterium | reverse complement strand
TCCGCAATATAAAGTTCGGTCATATCCTTCAGATAGTGAAGCTGTCGGTTTGTTAATCAGCCAGGTGCGGTGAAGAAAGTTACCTTCCCTGTCAAGAGTATAGAGATATCTGTCTGCTGATAAAACATAAAGATTTTTGATAACTCCGTTATAAACGGCTGCTGTAATTCTCCCGCCGGTAGGGTATCTTGCTTCAAAACCGGAGTTTTCCTGAGCAGACAGCTGAACCAGGATAGCAGCTATACATAGTATAAAAAACAAAACCGGCTGGATTCTATTGTGCACATCCGGATTATAACATAAAACCCGCCGGTTAAAAAAGTTAAAAAGTATTAGATAGTCAGTCTTGTATGGTGCACGTACATTCTGTCCCTTACAGCTTTGACCTCTTCACTGGCCAGATATTCGTCAAACTTCATATACCTGTCAATAATACCGGTAGGCGTAAACTCAATTATCCTGTTTGCAATGGAATCTACAAACTGATGATCATGACTGGTAAGCAGAATAACCTCCGGGAAGTCAATCAATCCGTTATTCAATGAAGTTATCGACTCAAGATCAAGGTGGTTTGTCGGTTCGTCAAATATTAATACATTACCCCCCTCCTGCATTATCTTCGAAAGCATGCAACGTACCCGTTCCCCTCCGGAAAGGACCTTTACCTTCTTCAGCCCCTCTTCTCCGGAGAAAAGCATCCGTCCCAGAAATCCTCTGACATAAGCTTCGTCATCATCTTTTGAATACTGGCTGAGCCATTCTGTAAGATTATAATCGTTGTCAAAATACCTGGAATTGTCCTTGGGATAGTAAGATGGAGATATGGTCACACCCCATTCATAACTTCCCTCATAATCGCTAATTTCCCCTGCTATAATCTGAAACAAAGCTGTCTTTGATGCATGAAAAGGACCGACGAAGGCTATCTTGTCCCCTTTGTTAACCGTAAGGTTAAAGTTATTCAAAAGCTGCTCTCCTTCAAAGGAGTAGCCCAGATCTTTTATCTCCAGAATATTCTTACCGCATTCCCGCTCCGGTTTGAAGCTTACGTAAGGAAATCTTCTTGAAGAAGGTTTGATATCATCTATGGTAAGCTTGTCTATAAGCTTTTTTCTGCTTGTAGCCTGCTTGGACTTGGCAGCATTTGCACTAAAGCGCTGTATAAAGGACTTGAGTTCTGCAATCTTCTCCTCCCGCTTTTTTTTATCATCTCTGCGCTGTTTATTTGCCAGCTGACTTGCCATATACCAGAAATCGTAGTTACCGACAAATAGCTGTATCTTGCCGAAGTCTATATCCGCGATATGTGTACACACCTTGTTAAGAAAGTGACGGTCATGGGAAACAACGATAACAGTATTCTGAAACTTGTAGAGAAACTCCTCCAGCCAGGCAATGGATTCCAGATCAAGGTTGTTGGTCGGCTCATCAAGAAGCAGTATATCCGGATTGCCAAACAGAGCCTGGGCCAGCAGCACTCTGATTTTCTGCCCCCCTTCCAGCTCATTCATCCTCTTTTCATGAAGCCCGGTCGGGATCCCCAACCCGTCAAGAATTTGAGCTGCTTCGGATTCAGCCTCCCATCCGTTAAGATCGGAAAATTCCCCTTCCAGTTCCGCCGCTCTGATACCGTCCTCTTCGGAAAAGTCCTCTTTTGAGTAGATCGTTTCCCGTTCAACCATGACATCGTAGAGTTTCTTATAGCCCATTATTACCGTGTGCATAACGGTATGCTCATCGAAAGCAAAATGATCCTGTCTCAGTACCGCAAGCCGTTCTCCAGGAGTGATAAAAACCTCTCCTGAATCCTGCTCCAGCTCACCCGAGAGAACCTTAAGAAAGGTCGATTTCCCTGCACCGTTGGCACCAATTACACCATAACAGTTTCCGGCTGTAAACTTGATATTTACATCTTTAAACAGAACACGCTCACCGAAGGTAAGCGTTACATTACTCGCACTAATCATCTTTTCACCTCAGATTAAAAAGCTGCCCGGCAGAACCGGGCAGCTTACTATCAATTATCTTCTATTTTCTTTATTTCCCGGAAGCTTCGAGAACAGACTGTGCTGCTGCCAAACGTGCTATCGGCACCCTGTAAGGAGAACAGGAAACATAATTCAGCCCGGTTTTATAACAGAACCGGATTGAGTCAGGATCTCCGCCGTGCTCACCACAGATTCCCATCTTCATCCCCTCGTTTACCGAGCGGCCCTTGGAAACTGCTGTTTCAATAAGTTGTCCTACACCAACTGTATCAAGGGTCTGGAAAGGATCTTTCTCCAGAACATTCTGGTCAAGATAATCCCCGACAAAACTTCCTATATCATCCCTTGAATACCCAAAGGTCATCTGTGTAAGATCGTTTGTTCCGAATGAGAAGAAGTCAGCTTCCTGAGCTACCTGATCTGCGGTAAGAGCAGCTCTCGGGATTTCGATCATTGTACCAATCTTGTACTTAACCTTCATGCCTTTCTTCTTGAAAACATCCTTGATCACTTTCTCTGCATTTGCCCTTAAGATCTCAAGCTCCCTTTTTGTTCCTACGAGAGGAATCATTATCTCGGGCTCTACCTTAACCTTTGCTTTTGCGACTTCACAGGCAGCACTCATTATAGCTTCGACCTGCATATCGTATATCTCAGGATATGTTATACCAAGACGGCATCCTCTATGTCCCAGCATCGGGTTAAGTTCATGAAGGCTTTCAGCCTTTTTCTTTAGATCGCCGGGTTTAATTCCAAGTTTTGCAGCAAGCTCTTTAACTTCCGCATTAGTCTTGGGAATAAATTCGTGGAGCGGAGGATCAAGAAGTCTCACGGTAACAGGAAGTCCGTTCATTGCTTTAAAGATTCCCTTGAAGTCTTTTTTCTGAAGGGGAAGAAGTTTCTTAAGAGCTTTCCTCCGTGCATCAAGATCTTCTGCTACAATCATTTCCTGAAAGATTTCAAGTTTCCCTGAATCAAAGAACATATGTTCGGTCCGGCACAACCCTATTCCTTCTGCACCGAAATCACGTGCGACCTTTGCATCCGCCGGCTGATCGGCGTTGGTTCTCACAAAAAATCCTTTGCCCTTTATGCCGTCGCGTTTTGCCTTATGCCTGATCTCGTCGGCCCATCCAAGAAAGGTGGCAAGATCCTTGGTTACTACAGGATTTTTGAGTTCCACTTCACCTTCGAATACCTCTCCGGTGGTACCGTCAATGGTGATGTAATCACCCTCTTTGTATTTCTTGTTCCCAACCTTCATGGATTTACCGGAGACAACAACTTCCTTACAACCTGCTACACAGGGAGTTCCCATACCGCGGGCAACTACCGCAGCATGGCTTGTCATGCCTCCGGTTGATGTAAGGATACCTTCGGCAGCATCCATTCCGCCAATATCTTCAGGGGAAGTTTCTTTTCTTACAAGCAGCACTCTTTTCCCTTCTTTAACCCATTCTTCCGCTTCATCAGCTGTAAAAACAATCTGACCGGTAGCTGCACCTGGAGATGCATTGAGTCCCTTTGCAATCGCTCCAAGAGTTTTCTTTACTTTCGGATTAATCATTGGGTGAAAGAGTTGATCAAGCTGATCTGGCGTTACCCGAAAAACTGCTTCTTCTTTGGAGATCATTTTCTCTTTAACCATATCGACAGCAATTTTCAACGCAGCAGGCCCTGTTCTCTTACCGTTTCTGGTTTGAAGAATATACAGGGTCTTCTGCTGAATGGTAAATTCCATATCCTGCATATCCCTGTAATGATTTTCAAGTCTGTCTTTGATATCTACAAGCTGTTTGTAAGCCTCCGGATTCTTCTTTTTCAGAGCTGTAATGGTCTGAGGAGTTCTGATACCTGCTACAACATCTTCCCCCTGGGCGTTCATGAGAAACTCCCCGTAAAACACTTTCTTCCCTGTAGAGGGGTCTCTTGAAAAACATACACCTGTACCGGAATCATTACCGAAATTACCGAATACCATTGACTGGACGTTAACAGCAGTTCCCAGCAGGCCGGTAATATCGTTAAGTTTTCTGTACTTAATGGCTTTCTCATTGTTCCATGATCCGAATACCGCATCAATTGCAGCATGAAGCTGTTCAAGGGGATCCTGGGGAAATGCTTTTTTAAGTTTAGCCTTGTAGGCTTTTTTGTAAAGGTCAACGAGCTTTTTAAGATCTTCGGCATCAAGTTCTGTATCCAAATCAACCTTTTTCTTTTTCTTCAGATCGGCAAGGATATCTTCAAAAACATTGAGATCCAGTCCCATCGCTACGTTTCCAAACATCTGGATGAATCTTCTGTAAGCATCCCATGCGAATCTCTCATTTCCAGTTTCCTGAGCAAGTCCTGTAACCGCCTTGTCGTTCATTCCAAGGTTCAGAATCGTATCCATCATACCAGGCATGGAAACTGCAGCTCCTGAACGTACAGAAACCAAAAGGGGGTCAGAAGCATCGCCGAGTCTCTTTTTCATCAACTTCTCGAGTTTCTGCAAATTATTCTGCAGCTGTACTTCCAGCTCAGCGGGATAATTTCTATTATTTTCGTAAAATGATTTACATACTTCTGTTGAGATTGTAAACCCGGGAGGAACAGGAACCCCCAGATTTGTCATCTCGGCAAGATTTGCTCCCTTACCGCCTAAAAGGTCTTTCATTTCGGCCTTTCCCTCGGCCTTCCCGTTCCCAAAAAAATAAACCAGCTTGTTAGCCATACTATACATTTCCTCCACATATCTTCTTTTAAGACAATAAGATAAAGTATTTACGCCTCAATGTCAATGGAAGAGGTGAGGCGTAATAGAAGATTAAATTATTATTATGCTATATATGATTCAAGATACTGACTACGGGATGGATGCTGGAGTCTCTTAATCGCTTTTTTTTCTATTTGGCGGATTCTTTCTTTAGTCAGGTTGTATCTGTCGCCAATATCTTTAAGAGACATGGGAGAATGACCATTAAGACCGTATCTGTACTCTATAATGCTGGCTTCTTTTTCGGAAAGGGTACTTAACACTGAGTTGATGTCATCTTTAAGTGATTTCTCTATAGCTATCTCATCAGGCGACTTATACTCATCGTCCTGTATGAAATCACCAAGCTCACTGGCTCCTTTTTCAGCGTACACAGGAGTTTCGAGGGAAACAATATCCTTGGAGATATTAAGCAGGTTCATTACATGATCATCTTTCATGTTGGTTTCGCTGGCAATATCACTTATACCAACATCCTCACCCCTTAAACTCTGAAGATTTTTCGCAGCTTTCTGAATTTGAACCAGTTCGTTTGCCCTGTTCAGCGGAAGCCGGATCATTCTTGATTTCTCACAGATTGCTTTCAGTATGGCCTGACGGATCCACCATACTGCATATGAGATAAAGTGATACCCTTTATCTACATCGTATCTTTCAATAGCATTCATAAGACCAATATTGCCCTCGTTTATTAAGTCGGAAAGAGGGAGGCCCTGATTCTGGTACTTCTTTGCAACGTTTACAACAAACCTGAGATTTGCCTTTACAAGCATTTCTCTGGCTTCCGGATCACCTTCTGCAGCTCTTCGTGCATAGTTATTTTCCTCTTCCCGTGACAAAAGAGGGATCTTGTTTATCTCTTTCATATATATTGATAAAACATTCTCATCGTTATAGGGAGATCTTTCTGTCTGTAATCTTTTCTTTTCTGCCATATTA
>QNBL01000181.1 GCA_003641695.1 Spirochaetota bacterium | reverse complement strand
TAAACAAAATGAAAGCCAGAGAGTCGACTCTTTCCTCCCCCCTGTTCGGGGATAAAATGGAAAAGATTTTGTCGGTAATAGATGAAACCCAGAGTGATTCAGCAATTTTTGATTCTTCCTTTGAGCTTCTCGTCCATGCAGGGAGATCAATGGAGCATTTCATGATGATGATGGTCCCCGAACCTTTTGGTGATAGATATCATATAAGTGAAGACCGGCGGACATTCTACGAGTATCATGCATCAGTTCTTGAACCATGGGACGGACCCGCTGCTCTGGTTTTTTCCGATGGTACGAGGGTCGGAGCAACGCTGGACAGGAACGGACTGCGTCCTGCACGGTATGCTGTCACCAGAAGCGGAAGGGTAATTCTTGCTTCCGAAACAGGGGTGCTTGATATAGAGCCGGAGGATGTTCTGAGGCATGGACGTCTTGGTCCGGGCATGATGCTGGTTGTAGATACTGATTCCGGCCGGGTAATGTACGACCATGAGATCAAGTCACGAATTTCCCGGCAGAAACCCTACAGACGATGGCTGGAGGAGAACAAAATCGAATTAAAGGGGCTCTTTCAGGTTCCCGATCCGGATATTGAACCTGCCGGAGATCTGGAACTCCTTAAAAGAGTGTTTGGGTATACTCTTGAGGAGATCAACAAGATAATAATTCCCATGGCGGAGAAAGGAAGTGAACCAATCAGTTCGATGGGTAACGATGCTGCTCTTGCTGTACTTTCCGACCGTCCCCAGTTCCTGTACAATTATTTCAGACAGATCTTTGCACAGGTAACAAATCCGCCTATAGATCCCTACCGGGAAAAACTGGTCATGTCTCTTATGAGTTTTATCGGGAGAGAGCAGAATCTTCTTACCGAAGGACCGCTTCATTGTAATCAGCTGAAACTTTCTCACCCTGTGTTGTCAAACGATGATCTTCAGATGTTCAAGAAAGCAAATGCAAAGGGACAGACTACAGGAGTGATACCTATTCTTTATAATCCCTACGAAGATGAGCATAGTCTGGAGCGTTCTATTGAGAGGATCTGTCTGAAGGCTGATGACCTTATTGACGAAGGGAATACCTTTCTCATACTCAGTGACAGAGGAATTGACAGCAGTTTGGTTCCCATTCCGGCTCTTCTTGCAGTTTCGGCAGTTAACCAGCATCTTGTTGCTTCCAAAAAGAGACAGCTGGCAGGTCTTATTGTAGAGACCGGCGAAGTACGGGATGTAATGCAGCTTGCCACATTAATAGGTTTCGGAGCAAGTGCAGTGAATCCCTATCTTGCTTTCGAGTTGATAAAGAATCTCGTGGACAAAGGCACCTTTAACGGGCTGAGTGATACAGAAAAAGCCTTTGAAAACTATATAGAGGCCATGAAGAATGGGCTTTTAAAAATAATGTCAAAGATGGGGGTTTCAACGATACGGAGCTACAAAGGAGCCCAGATATTTGAAGCAGTTGGATTAAACAGTGATTTTATAGACAGGTATTTTCCCGGTACCCCTACACGGATAGGGGGAATCGGTCTTAAAGAGCTGGCCTCCGCCACTGAAGAGCGCCACCGAAGCGCATTTTCAGGTGAGAAGGAAGATCTGCCGCCGCTTGATTCGGGCGGGAATATCCATTTTAGAATTAAATCTGAAAAGCATCTGATGAGTCCTGCAGCAGTAGTCGCTGTTCAGAAAGCAGCGTGGAATAACGACTGGGAGAAGTACAAAGAATTTGCTGAAGAAATCAATTCAACTGCAAGGAACTTGTGCACACTAAGGGGACTCTTCGCGTTTAAGGAGAGAACTCCGGTTCCGATCGAAGAGGTTGAAAGTGTTGGAGAAATCGTAAAAAGATTTGTTTCTTCTGCAATGTCCATGGGTTCCATAAGCAAGGAAGCTCATGAAACAATCGCCATAGCCATGAACAGGCTTGGGGCCATGAGTAACTCCGGTGAAGGAGGAGAGGATGAAGCGCGTTATAAACCTCTTCCCAACGGAGATCTTAAAAAAACATATGTAAAACAGATTGCTTCAGGACGTTTTGGAGTAAACATAAAATACATGGTTAATGCAAGGGAGCTCCAGATAAAAATGGCCCAGGGGGCAAAACCTGGAGAGGGAGGACAGCTGCCGGGGCATAAAGTTGATGAGACCATTGCAAGGATACGGCATTCGACCCCGGGAGTTACGCTGATATCGCCTCCTCCTCATCATGATATTTACTCCATTGAGGATCTGGCTCAGCTTATTTATGATTTGCACAATGCCAACCCCGAGGCACGGGTGTCGGTAAAGCTTGTTTCCGAAACCGGTGTCGGTACTATTGCTGCAGGAGTGGCGAAAGGCAGGGCCGATATGGTTCTTATAAGCGGTCATGACGGCGGTACGGGAGCGTCTCCTTTGTCTTCCATAAAGTATGCCGGGATCCCCTGGGAAATTGGGCTGTCAGAGACACAGCAGACCCTTGTGCTGAACAATCTGCGCAGCCGGATAAGGGTTCAGACTGACGGTCAGCTTCGTACCGGAAGGGATGTTGTTATTGCAGCTCTCCTTGGAGCCGAGGAATTCGGCTTTGCAACAATAAGTCTTATAACCATGGGATGTGTTCTCATGCGGAAGTGTCATCTTAATACCTGTCCAGTCGGGGTTGCAACACAGGACCCGGAGCTGAGAAAGAGGTTCAGGGGTAAGCCTGAATATCTTGTTAATTACATGATGTTTGTTGCGGAGGATGTGCGCAGAATCATGGCTGATCTCGGGTTTAGAAGGTTTAATGAGATGGTAGGACAGGTAGATGTTCTGGAGGTTGATGAGGCGGTTTCCTACTGGAAAGAGAGGGGGCTTGATTTTAGTGCGGTACTTACAAAACCACAGCTTCCGGAGGGAGGCAGCTATTATTGTACCAGAGAGGATTTTGCAAACCATGATTTTGTAAAGGGAAGTCTCGATGAAAAGATGTACAGGAAGATAAAGGATGCGGTAAAAAAAGGTGAAACAGTAGCGGTATCCGCAAAGATTTCCAACAAGGATAGAACATTCGGTACGTACATGAGCAGTCTTATTGCTACTCAGAATAATGGTAAGCCGTTAAAACATGACTCTGTAGTCATTAACATGAAGGGGGCGGCAGGGCAGAGTTTTGGCGCTTTTCTGGTTCAGGGAGTTACTCTCAAACTAACCGGAATTGCAAACGACTATGTTGGAAAGGGACTTTCAGGGGGTAAGATCGTTATCACACCTCCTGCAGGCAGTAAGTTCAGACCGGAAAACAACAGTCTTGCCGGAAATGTTCTGCTTTTCGGAGCTACCGAAGGAAAGCTCTTTATAAACGGAATGGCCGGGGAACGGTTTGCTGTAAGGAATTCAGGAGCAACGGCTGTTGTTGAAGGACTTGGCGATCATGGATGTGAATATATGACCGGAGGAGTTGTTGTTGTTCTCGGCAGGACAGGGCTTAACTTCGCTGCAGGAATGAGCGGAGGAATTGCCTATGTGCTGGATGATGATCAGCTCTTCGATACCAGATGTAACCTTGAAATGGTGGATATAGAGCCTGTCAGCATAAAAGAGGATATTGATCAGCTTAAAGGTCTTATCAAAGAGCACCTTGATAATACTGGAAGTGCCCAGGCGGAAAAAATACTTGATCACTGGGAGGAATCACTCTCATCCTTTGTAAAGGTTATACCGGTGGAGTATAGAAAAGTTCTGGAAAGAAACAGGAAGGGAGAAGCATAAACCATGGGAAAAGAAACCGGATTTCTTGAATATAATAGAGTAACTGGAAAGCATGAGAGCGTAGAAAGCAGGATAAAGCATTATAATGAGTTTACTGAAAGGCTTTCGTCAGAGGAGATACGCAGGCAGGGAGCACGATGTATGGACTGCGGCCTCCCTTTTTGCCATTCCATCGGCTGTCCCCTGGCAAATCTTATCCCTGAATGGAATGATCTGGTATACAGGGATGACTGGAAAGAAGCCTGGAGAAGGCTCAGTCTGACTAACAGTTTCCCCGAGTTTACCGGAAGGATATGCCCCGCTCTCTGTGAAACTTCATGCACTCTTTCCATAAACGATGCTCCTGTTTCCATAAAGGAGATTGAGCTTGCCATAATTGAAAAGGCCTTCGAGGAGGGGTGGGTTGTCCCTTCTCCGCCTGTAAAGGAAAGCGGAAAGAGTGTTGCTGTTATCGGTTCGGGGCCGGCAGGTCTTGCTGCAGCCAGCACGTTGAGAAGGGAGGGGCACCGGGTAACAGTATTTGAAAAGTCTCCTGAAATTGGAGGACTGATGCGTATCGGTATCCCTAACTTCAAGCTGGATAAAAAAATAATTGACCGCAGGATTTCCCTGATGCGGGAAGAGGGGATTGTCTTCGAAACAGATGTCAGTATAGGAGAGGATATCTCTGTACGGTATCTGCGTAAATCATTTGACGCGGTTCTTGTAGCTATAGGTGCGGGCACTCCCCGGGATCTGCCGGCAGGCGGAAGAGGTTTGGAGGGAATCCATTTTGCTCTTGAGTTTCTCTCCGATGCAATAAAGTTGAGTACCGGAGAGGTTCCCATACAGGATATTATATCTGCGAAGGGAAAAAACGTTCTTGTGATCGGAGGAGGGGATACCGGTTCCGACTGTGTCGGCACTTCCATACGGCAGGGGGCAAAGAGTGTTTCTCAGTATGAAATAATGCCTAAACCGATGGAATGGAACAAGACGTGGAATCCCCAATGGCCTGATTGGCCTAAAATTTTAAGAACTTCAACATCACAGGAAGAAGGGGTAACCCGGGACTGGAATATATCGACCCGGTTTTTTTCATCCCGGGACGGTATTCATCTGAATGAAGCTCATTTTGTTAAAGTCGAATGGAAGTTTAATGAGATGAGTAAACGGTACGAAATGAAGGAGCTTCCCGGAACTGAGTTTTCCCGGAAAGTGGATCTTGTTCTTCTTGCAATGGGTTTTACCCATGTTAATCAGTCCGGGTTGGTAAAAAAACTTAACGTTGCCCTGGACAGCAGGGGCAATATAAAGGTTGATGAAGATTTTAAAACGAGTGAAGCAGGGGTTTTTGCTGCCGGAGATGCTGCTTCCGGAGCATCTCTTGTTGTCAGGGGAATAGACCAGGGGCAGAAGGCGGCACAGGCTGTTTCCAGGTATCTTTCTCCTCTTTAAGACATTGTTATGCAGCCCATTCACTGCGTTTCTTTAAAACCGGGAAGGGGGAGTATGGTGAGGGAGATTTATTTCTGGGAATAAGGGTTCCTGAAATCAGGAAGCTTGTCGTCCGGTTCAGGGATGTACCGGTTTTGGAAATTGAAAAGTGCCTCTCCTCCCGTTACCATGAGATCCGCCTTTTCGGCTTTCTTTCCTTAGCTTATAGATTTAAAAACGCTGATACTGAGCTGCAGAAATCGCTGTCTGATACCTATCTGCGGCATAAAGAGTTTGCTAACAACTGGGATATAGTTGATACGGCTGCTCCGAATGTTATTGGAGCTTATTATTCTCCAGCCCTTTCGTTATTCAGGAACCGGAGGAAATAAAACGCATTTTACGGCATCTTGAAAACAGGGGCGTTCGCCGCCTGGATTTGATCCGGCGTCTTTGAATTAATTATCCTTTCTCCTGCATAGTTCGACGGGCGCGGTGTGTTCTTTTGCCCAGTGCTATCAGGCCATTATGGGTTTGTTTTGGTCTGTTTACACGGTTTGAAGGATTTTGAAGACCAACATGGTGTACCTGTCCG
>QNBL01000180.1 GCA_003641695.1 Spirochaetota bacterium | reverse complement strand
TACCGGGGAAACTTGATTTTCCAGAGATCCTGGGCATTCGGGTTCCTCTGCCGACTCTCGTACTAAACAACAGGGAAGACCCACTTTACACCCTTGAAGGGATGATAGACGCGGATAGGGTACTCAGTGATGTTTTTACAAAAGCAGGTGCTCCAGACAGATATCGGCACTCTCTCTATCCAGGAAAGCATAAATTTGACCGGGAAATGCAGCATGAGGCCTTCAGCTGGCTTAAAAGATGGTTATGATTAGGATAACTATTCCAGAACAAGGTGGAAAGAACAAACGCCCTCGTAACCATGAGGGCGCTCGCTTTAATTTTTATATTAATTTTTTCCGGACCGATGCTGAAACGTACTCGCCGGCCAGCACAACCACAAATATTGATATGAGAATCATGCTTACATTCTGCCACCGGAATAGATTCATTGAGCTGGTCAGCAGAATTCCGATACCTCCTGCACCAACCAGTCCGATTACCGATGACTGCCGTATATTTATATCCCATCTGAAAATTGTTGTTCCCATGATAGTCGGCATAATCTGGGGTAATACTCCGAAAAGAAATACCTTTGCTCCGTTGGCTCCGGTAGCCCGTATTGCCTCCACCTGCCCGTGGTCGATCTCCTCAATAGATTCGGATACCAGTTTTGCCATAAACCCTAATGATCTCATTGTCAATGCGGCAATACCCGCTACTGCTCCGGGACCAAAAAATACTACAAAAATAAGACCCCATACAAGTTCGTTCACCGATCTGCTGGTTACTACAATAACCCTGGCAATTGCCTGAACTGTCGGATGGGGGGTCGTATTCCGGGCATTGAGCACTGCTATGGGAAATGACAGAATAAGTGCAAATAGTGTACTTAAGGTAGCAATATTAATGGTCTCAATCATTGCAGGGATAATATCTCCGGTAAAACTGAAATTTGGAGGCAGCATCCTCTTTACAAGATCAACCGCCTGATGCGGGGCATCTGCAATAAACGGCCAGTAGATATCAACACTCCGTGTTGCCCACAGAAAAAACAGCAGTACCACCAATTCAATACCATAGCGTTCAAGAGACTCTTTTCTGGAAAACCGTTTCCATATATGTTTTTGTACTGCTGTCATTGTAATCTGCCCCTCACCTTGCTGCTTATAAACTCCATTACCAGAACAATGGCAATAATAACTATAAGAATCGCTAAAGCCGTATCGTACTCATACCGGTGAAAGGCATTGAATAAAGCTCCGCCGATACCCCCGGCTCCTACTATGCCGATTATGGTTGAAGCCCTCAGATTAATATCCAGAAGATAGATACTCAAGCCAACGTACCTTGGAAGGACCTGAGGAGCGACACCATAGAGCTGCACCTTAAACCAGTTTGCTCCCGTTGCCCGTATAGCCTCTACCTGTCCGGGATCAATATTCTCGATAGCCTCGCCAAGCAGTTTTCCCATGAAACCCAGTGCTGTAAAAGCCAGAGTAAGTATCCCCGGGAAGGGCCCGAATCCAAATGCTTTTACAAAGATAATGGCGACCAGAATAGGCGGGAAAGACCTTGCAACAACGACAAAAGCCCTTGAGAGCAGATAAACCCATCGTACCGAAATATTCCGTGCCGCTCCAAGCGATAGGGGAACGGCAAGAATGATACTTATGGTTGTTGAAATTATTGCCATTTGAAGGCTTTCCAGAACTCCCCTCTGAATCATTGTCCATCGGGAAAAATCCGGCGGGAACATCCGGTGGAAGAAATCAACAGCTCGTGGCAAACCCGATTTCATCCTGGCCCAATTCAAGTTCATATCGTTGAGAGCATAGAGCACATAAGCTGTTACAAGTATTATAACTGTCCATCTGAGAAACGGATTTTTTATAAAATGATCCCGTTTCCATACAGTAGACGAAGAGGATGAACTCATTCCTTACTCCTCCTCATCTTCAACTTTGCGTATAGTCTTTGACCAGTCCTCTTCCCCATAGATTTGTGTAAGAGTTTCAGCTGTAACTTCGGAAGGGGGGCCGTCAAAAACCACCTCACCCTCAGTTAATCCGATAATACGGTCAGCATACTGCTGTCCAAGGGCGACATCATGAATATTTACAATAGCCGGGATCCCTTTTTCCTTTGCCAGATCAGCGATAAGCTGCATGATAATCATGGCAGTTTTAGGATCCAGACCGCTGGTAGGTTCATCCACCAGGAGAATCTTCGGGTGCTGAATGAGAGCCCGAACGATTCCAACACGCTGCCTCTGCCCTCCGGAAAGGGCATCGGCGCGCTGATTATGATAGCCTTCAAGCCCCACTCTTTCGAGCAGGTGAAAGGCTTCATCAACATAATCCTGAGGAAAGCGTCTGAACATGGCCTGCAAAAATCCCACGTAGCCCAGTCTGCCGGACAGGACATTTTCCATTACCGTAAGGCGTTCAATCAAGTTGTATTCCTGAAAAATCATTCCCATCTTTCTTCTGGCTTCATGGAGATCTTTACCCTTTAAACCGGTTATCTCTACACCGTCAAGATATACTTTTCCGCTTGTGGGTTCTACAAGTCTGTTGATACACCGGATAAAAGTACTTTTTCCTGCACCTGACGGTCCGAATATAGATACGATCTGTGCTTTATCAATATCTACAGAACACCCTTTAAGTGCGTGCTGTCCGGTAGGATAGATTTTAACCAGGTTCTTTACGCTAAACATTAATATATTATCTCCTATTTCTACTTAAGATTATCAAAGGTGTATACTGTTCCATTATGTTTCTGGATAGTCCTGATCGGAGCCCATGCTTCCTTATACGTTACCGGTATAAATCCGTCAACCTTCGAGAATTCCTTGCCAAGGGGTGTCCCTGCAAATTTGTAGGTAAGGAAAGCTTCCTTGATCTTTGCTTTAAGTTCCGGAGTAAGATTGTACGCATATCCAAAGGATGTTGTCGGGAATGCCTGGCTTTCCCATACAACCCTGATCTTGTCCATACTGACAACTCCACGGTCAGCCATTCTGTCAAGAACGGAAGAAGCAATACAGGCTGCCTCATAATCGCCGTTATACACACCGAGAATACTTGAATCATGCCCTCCTGAATATACTACAGTGTAATCCTCTCCGGGAGTGATACCTTCTTCAGGGAAAAGCGCTCTTGGAGCCTGGTTTCCGGAATTTGAAGATTCCTCAGTATGTGCAACTGTATGCCCCTTCAGGTCCTGAAGTGTCTTTATCGGACTGTCCATGGGAACAATTACCTGGAGTTTGTAACCGTACTCGCCGGATTCGGAACCCATCAATGAAAAAGGTTCAAAACCTGCCAGATTAACAGCAAAACAGGTAGGTCCGGTTGAAATACCTGCTATATGGAGTCTTCCTGATCTCATTGCTTCGATCTCTGCAGCATAGGACTGAGTGGTGTAATACCGAACCTCTTTGCCCGTCTTCTCTGCAATGTAGTCAAGGAAGGGCTGGAACATATCAATGTAAACAGCTGGATCTTCCAAAGGTGTGTAGGTAAAAAACAGCACATCAGGATCCTTCAGTTCCTTTGGATCTGCTGGAGGATCTGCAATCAGATCTCCGTCGTTGTCACAGTACTGAGTATCCAGGGTTCCCCTGTTGGTGCACTCCACCGCAGGTGCACTGCTGCCGGTATCCTTCTGGCCGTTTGCAAAAAGAGCTGCAGAAGTTACCAATGTCAGCATGATAAAAACAATTAATAGTTTTTTCATCTTCTTCTCCTTATATAGTTTTAGACATAGTAGATCATGAATATTCAACAGTCAAGCATAATGATTAAGAAAAAATCGCAATCAATCAATTCCGTTCCTTTTTTCAAGGATGTGATGAGTTAATTCAGCAAATCCATGGCCTCCTTTTCCGTCGGTAATGTAAGCCGGCAGGTATTCAAGGGAGTCAAGATATTTTTCAATATTTGCAACAGCAACTGTATTCTCAAGCGTTTTGAACATAGGTTCATCGTTGGGGGAATCACCGCAGTAGATCAGTCTGTCCTGATAGTCAGCCAAAGTTCCCCCGGTAAAATTGGAAAGAAATCGGTCAAAACAGGTCAGCTTATCATATGTACCGTACCAGCAGTTAATATGGATCGATGAAATTTTATATTCCGCACCGTGTTCCTCTATTATCCCGCAGATTCTCTTTACTTCCTCTTTCCCCAAAGGCTCCACATCCTCTGAAATATCAATCGCCAGATCGGCTATTCTAAAGGGCTGATCCGCGGATATCCGGCAACCGGGGACAGAGGAGAGAATCTTTTCACCCAGAAGATTAAGCCGAAGCCTGTTTGCCCTCCTTTCAGACTCAGAAACAAGGTAGACCCTCTCCATCCTTTTTTTCTTCCTGTTATAGGAAAAATAAAAGGCTCCGTTCTCCCCTACAATTCCGGCTACCGGCCACATTCGGGCAAAATAGTCACACCAACCTGCAGGACGGCCGGTAACAAGAATAACCTTGATACCGGCTTTATCAAGCATGTATACGGATTCCAGGGTCTCCGCGGGCATCATTCCGTCAAGGGTGATGGTGTCATCTATATCCGTAAACAGAAACTCAAGGTCCGAACAAACCTGTCCGGACAACTTTTTAAGAGGCTGTACTTTTTGAGACATCCTGCCTCTACCAGTACTTTTTCATACGTTCACGCAGTGACTTACGGTACCCTTCCCAATCGGTTATCGGCTTTCTTGCTATCCCCTCCTCACATGCCGCCTTCGCAACAGCAACTGCTTCCCACTCAATTACCCGGGGGTCAAAGGGTTTCGGAACAATATACTCTCTTCCAAAAGAGAAAGATCTTCCGCCATACGCCCGCTGTACTATTTCGGGGACCGCTTCCTTTGCAAGAGCAGCTAGAGCCTTCGAAGCTGCAATTTTCATCCCTTCGGTAATGGTTGTCGCACCTACATCAAGGGCACCTCGAAAAATAAAAGGAAAACCAAGAACGTTATTAATCTGATTCGGATAATCACTTCTGCCGGTAGCCATTATGACATCCTTCCTGGTTGAAGTTGCAAGCTCGTAGGTTATTTCAGGATCCGGATTTGCCATTGCAAAAACAATCGGATCTTTGTTCATGGAAAGAAGCATCTCCGGCGAAACACAGTTCTTTACCGAAACTCCCATAAAGACATCAGCTCCTTTCATTGCATCAGCGAGGGTTCTTGCCTCAGTATCGTTTGCAATAAACTCTTTCTCGACAGTCATCCTCTCCTTTCTTCCTTTATATATGACACCCTTGCTGTCACACATAACAAGATTCTCTTTTTTTATCCCCATGGAGATAAAAAGCTTTGCACAGGACATCCCGGCTGCTCCTGCTCCGCTGAAAACAACCTTTGTCTCAGATATTTTCCGTCCGGTAATCTCAAGAGCATTGATAAGCCCGGCTGCAGAAATAATGGCTGTTCCATGCTGATCATCGTGAAAAACAGGAATTGAACATATTTCTTTCAGCTTTTTTTCAATATAAAAACATTCCGGAGCCTTGATATCCTCCAGATTCACCCCGCCGAAGGTCGGTTCCATCATCTTGACCGTTTCAATTATCTTGTCGGGATCTTTGGTATCCAGCTCTATATCAAAAACATCCACATCAGCAAATCTTTTAAACAGAACACCCTTGCCTTCCATAACAGGTTTGCTTGCCAAAGCACCCCGGTCCCCGAGGCCCAGAATTGCAGTACCGTTGGAAACGACCGCCACCAGATTCCCTTTGTTTGTGTATCTGTAGGCGTCAAGCTCTTCTTTCTCAATTTCCAGAACCGGAGCAGCAACCCCGGGGGTA
>QNBL01000179.1 GCA_003641695.1 Spirochaetota bacterium | reverse complement strand
TTTAAAGAGATAGCTGCTGAAAGAGAAGTTACCGAAAAAAAGGGTATAAAACTTGTTGCTTCAGACGGTAAAGAATTCAGTTTGTATTTCAGAGAGTGGATATCTCCTGCTGAGAGGATAAACAGAATACTTCATCTTATCGATAAACCCGGACTTCCCGATTTCAGATACTAGATCTGTTAAAGGCTGTCCAGGACATCTGAAGCAAGATGCTGAATCCGTTTGTCTTTATCATCTTCGGCAAGCTTTTGTACCGTTTCTTTTAGGGAAGTCATTTTGTTAAGTTTAATTCCTCTGAGAGCATAGATTTTAAGGTTGGCAGTCTTCGTATAGGTAAGCATCTTTGTATAAAGATCCTTTAACTTCCCGTTTTTTTCCCGGGAAAGCAGTTTACAGGTGTAATCGAGCAAATATGAGCTTGGTTTACCCCACTCTGTGTCTATTAACTCGGATATATATTTTAATGAACCGCCGAGATCTGTTTCTATAAGAGCAGCAAGAGCTGTGGTTCTGTTCTGTATATTAGTTTTGTCATCTGAAAGCATCTCTCGCAAGAACTTCAAGGAATCGGATGTACCGATTTCAGATAAAGCCTTAATGGATGCATTCCTGACATTCTTGATATCAGGATCTTTCTTTGCTTTATAGATCAGTATTGGAACAGCTTTCTTACTCTTCATGTGTCCAAGGCTCTGTGCGGCACTTATCCTCACCCTCCAGGATGAATCCCGTAATCCTTCAATAACGATATCCTCGGTCTTTTCCGGTGGGAAGTATCCCAGAGATTCAATGGCATACTTTCTGAGGTAAGGATCATTGTCCGAAAAAAGATTTATAATTATTGGGAGGCTATTCTCATCGCCCAATTCTCCAAGTGCGACACAGGCTTTCCATCTTAAAGACCTGTTATCTGTATAATCTTTCTCCAGGTATTTTGCTATTTCTTCTCCTGCTTCTTTGTACTTGAGTTTACCCAGTGCTCCTATAACATGGATTTTTTTACTGTCTGAAATATCAGAATCTTTCAGAAGTTCAAGAAGCTTTTTACCGTACGCACTCTCTCCGCTCTTTCCCACAGCATCTATAGCCGCATCGGCAAGTGGTTCATTTTCATGATTAAAAAGGGTAACCAGGTAATCCGTAATTCCACTGTTCTGGTAATCTGAAATATAGGAAATATATTTTATTATTGATTCGTTGGAAAGCAAATAGTTATTCTGTATCTGATCGAAAGCAAAATTAACAGCTTGCGGATTCTTCTGATCCTTAAAGAAACCAATGACAGTTTCTCTTAAGGTATTGTTCCTGGATGTTTTTACAAGTTTGAGCAGCTCATCGTTATAGTCAGTGTTGTTTTCTTTTTTAAGATCTGTAATGAGGTTTATTACCTCTGCATCAATTCCATACTTTATGGTTTCAATTCTCTCTTCCCTAACGGTTGTATTTTTCTCAGTTTTTTTATCATCTTCGGCTGAAAGCAATACAGCAGCAGAAATGATAAAAAAAAGAAACAGAACAAAAACAGATTTTTTATACATTTTTTTTATTCCTCCTTAAAAGGAAAGAGATGACTTCAACGTTTAATAGTTTATACATAACCAGCGTAGGGATAATCCATACAGCGAAGATAAGAAAAACATACACAAGGGAAGCAAGATCAGGACCGGTACGCCAGCTTTCACCCGCTGCTTTAAGAACAAAAAAAGACAGAACTGTTGATGGAATAACCGAGATGACTACCTTGCCCATGGTTGAAAAGAACTTTCGGGTAAAAAGAGATCCTAGTTTTTTTCGTGCCAATAGGTAAAGGACAATAAATCCTGCTGTAAAGGATATGGAGTTTGCCGCAGCGAGTCCTGCAACTCTCAAAGAGGTATTCTTCAGGATAATGGATAACGTTATATCCAGTGTACAGACAAAAACAGAGACGTAGAAAGGAATTCTGAAATCTTTTATTGCATAAAAGTATCTTTGAATAAAATTAAAAGCTCCTACACTGAAAAGCCCAAAAACATAACCTGTTAGAACGTACGATGTCATGATGGTATTATCGGCTGTAAACAACCCGCGTTGTAGTGCTACAGAAATTATTATCCGGCTGAAAAGCCCAAGGACTATTGCCGAAGGAACCAAAAGCGAAAAAAGCATCCGTAACCCTACGTTTATGCTTTCCTTTAGTCCCTCCTGATTTCCTGCAGCAGCCTGTCTGCTCATTCTTGGGAAAAGTACAGTAGTTATGGAAGCGGAAAATATTCCAAATGGGAGCTGCCAGAATACCAGGGCATTGGACAATGCAGAAGTACTTCCCTTTTCCAGTCCTGTTGCAAGGAGGAAGGCAATCTGCTGATTTATTGTAAAAACTCCGGACGTTGCAAGAACTGGAAGCCAGTGTTTCACAATCTTTTTAAAGTAGGGATCGCTGAAAGAAAAAGATAATTTAAAATCAAAGCCTGTTTTTTTGAATAAAGGAAACTGAAAAATAATCTGAAGAAGTCCTCCTATCAGAACTCCTATGGCCATTGAATAAATTCCGAAGGCATCAGTTAAGAAAATAATAGACAGTATGACAGATATGGAAAAAAGAAGCGGTGTAACAGCAGGAATAAAAAAATGACCGGTACTGTTTAAGACTCCTATCATGAGGGCACTAACTGAAATAAGTAGAAGGTAATTGATAAAAAATTTAAAAAGTGGTACAGCTTGAGCTACTTGTTCAGGATCATCAAACTGTGTCAGTACATGGGTAACGAGGGGTTTTGCTGCAAGGATTGAGATTACAATAAGTGGAATAAGTATTAAAAGCTGAAAAGTCAGCAGAGAACGTACCAGGTTCCTGGTTCTGCTGCTTTTTGTTCCATTATCGATTATTGATTCCGATAGAACAGGGATAAATGCCGAGGAAAGAGCTCCTTCAGCCAGAAGTTTACGAAGGTTATTGGGTATGGCAAAGGTAAGATTAATGACATCAGCTTTCCCCGATGCACCGAAAAATGCAGTAATTACCGCCACTCTGACAAAACCGAGTATCCTTGAAAGCAGTGTGCAGACCATAACAATGATTGTAGTTGCAGAACTTTTGCGTATGCTCTGTTCTTCCTTCATGTTATCTTTCTCCACTGTAGGTAGTTAAAAAATCAGTTTTGAATTCTCTGAATGTATTATTTTTTATACTATCCGCAATGTCTGCAGTAAAATCCTTTAAAAACTGAAGGTTATGCTCCGTTGCCAGCATTGGTCCCAGAATTTCGTTTGTCTTGAAAAGATGTCTCATGTATCCTTTGGAGTATTGTGTACATGCCCTGCAGGTACAACCCTCCTGAATGGGAGATTTATCCTTCATGTGAAGTGCTTTTTTCAGGGCTATGGTTCCATTCTTTGTAAATACCGTACCGTTCCGGGCAATTCTCGTGGCATATACGCAGTCAAAAAGGTCTATTCCGTTTTCCACCGCTGCAAGAATATACTCAGGAGTTCCTATTCCCATTACGTATCCGGGTTTGTCCAAAGGAAGAAGTTCTGTGGTATAGGAGAGAAAATCCTGGAATTCATTGAATGTTTCTCCTACTGATAACCCCCCTATCGCAATCCCTGGAAGATCGAGTTCTATAATCTCTTCGGTACTTCTCTTTCTCAGGTCTTTGTAAAAATTCCCCTGGGTAATTCCAAAGAGATACCCCCGATAGGAATCAGGTGTTTCCAGCCACTCCTTTTTTGCTCTCCTCGCCCAGTGTGTTGTTATCTCAAGGGCTTCCAGTGCCTGTTTGAAAGATATATCCGGGGGAGTACATACATCCAGAGCCATTTGTATATCGCTCCCCAGAATCTGCTGAATACGTACAACTTTTTCCGGAGTAAGGTTATGATAGGAACCGTCTATATGTGATCTGAACCGTACCCCTTCTCTTCTGATCTTTCGGAAGGGGGCCAGTGAGAAAATCTGGAATCCTCCGGAATCGGTAAGTATATTGGAATTCCAGGAACTGAAAGAGTGAAGATCTCCATAGTGTTCAATTACCTCTGTTCCCGGTCTCAGGTATAGATGGTAGGTATTTCCCAAAATCAGATCATAACCCATTGATTCTACTGTACTGTGGTGAATGGCTTTTATGGTTC
The DNA here is from genome assembly GCA_003641695.1 of Spirochaetota bacterium. Classification (GTDB taxonomy): domain Bacteria; phylum Spirochaetota; class Spirochaetia; order B11-G9; family B11-G9; genus B11-G9. Next base: position 1,709 of record QNBL01000179.1, on the reverse strand, counting down.
CGTTTGTTCCCACAGGCATAAAAGCAGGTGTTATAACGTCTCCATGGGGAAGTGATAGAACACCGGTACGCGCCCGGGTGTTTGAATCTTTATGTGTTGTTCTGAAAATCATTTACTGGCTCCTGATCTATGTTCTGGCATGGTGAAACAAGAATAAACTTGTAATAAAAAACAAGATAAAGGTTCCCCATGCACCGGTAACAGGCTGAATATATCCCTGTTTGGCAAATAATACAAGAATCATCTTAAAGACATAGTAGAGTACCGATATACCTAAACTTGTCAAGAGACTCATTAATAACACGTTCTTCTTGAATCTACCCCCTATGGAAGCTGAGAAAAGAATAACTATAAAGGGGGTTAAGGAGAAGGAAAAACGCTCATAATAATCGGTAAGGGATTCCCGGTAAACCGGCAGACCTGCTTTACGAACAGTGTTCAGCCAGTTACGGGCTTCTTTAACCTTTAATTCGGACATATCCTTAATCTTCCGTTTAAAGGTATCCGGAGATTCATTAATTTCGTCACTTGTGTAAACGGAATAATACTTTTCAGTTACATTTTCTCCTTTAAAAGAGAACACCCGTGCCTTGTGCATCTCCCATAACCCTTCTTTATAGACTGCCCAGGAAGTGTCAACCCTCATAGTAATACCACCCTTGGAATCGCGTACAATTACAGTTAATCCGGAAAGGGTTGTTGAATTATCATTGTAATAGTCGGCATCGTAAATTATATTTTTTTTACTAATAACCGTAATATTTGTATTACTAAAAGTTTGGGTTCTTCCCAGAAGCTGATTGGTTAACGAAACCTTTTCTTTATAGGTATCGATAACGACACTGTCGTTGAAATAGAAGTTTGCCACACTTAGAAGTGCTCCTGTAATAATAAGAGGAAGAACAAACCTGTAAAGGGATATCCCCGATCCGAATACCGCAATAAGTTCATTTTCCGCATACAAAGAACCAAGAGTGAATGAAACAGAAAACAGTAAAGCCGGAGGAACTGCAAAGATGAGACATTTTGGAATATATAAAAGCTGTATCTCCAGAATACCGGTAACAGGTGCATTGTTGTTAAGATATCTCCAGAGGTTTGAGAATAGGTCCACGAGTTCAATAATAAATATAAAAAAAAGCAGGGAAACAAATAGCATCCGCAAGAATGATAAAAGGATCATCATATCGAGTTTTTTCATATACGCAGTCTCCTGAACATGAGGTATGTTCCAATCAGCAGTATGATAATATTGGGAGTCCACATTGCTACAACCGGTGAAAGTGAAATTCTTATCCCGAGAGTCTGCCCTACAAAAAGCATACTCCAGTAGAAAACAGAAACGAGAAGCCCCAGCCCGAAACCAACCGATCGTCCACTTTTTTTTGTGTAAAGACTTACCGGGAAGGAGAAGAAAATAAATATTATGCATGCAAAGGTAACAGAAAATTTTTTATTAAATTCAAGTTCGTAAACCTGAAGGCTTCTGTCAAAAAAAGTCTTCTTTTCCAGGGAAGAAATCTTCTGAACATAGGAGTTAAGGGCCTGGTCATGAGGCTTTGTTGTCGTAAATGGATTAAATTCAAGAAACATCCTGGACTTTAATGTTCCCAGTTCTTGTTTATTCTCTTCTTTTTTTTGTTTAAGTTTGTTTTTTTTTTCAACTATTCCCTTATAGATATCCACAGAACTCATCTCCCGGGGAGTTA
>QNBL01000178.1 GCA_003641695.1 Spirochaetota bacterium | reverse complement strand
TGCCGCCGGATTACCTCGATATTGTTTTAGGACATAGAGCCTCACGGGATATAGAAAACGGCAGGGGTATTACCCGGGATTCAATGTAACCTCTGTATGTCCAGCAATAATCCCCGGTAAATTCACTGAATTATATTTTTTTTATTGTTATACGGCACACCGCTTGCTATACTTTCAACATGGAGCACAGGGGGATGAACAAAGAAGCAGAGCTCATCATTATCCCGGAGGGCTGTATTTCAGCCGGTGCAGGGAATAAGATATTGCGATCAACCCCGTTAGGGTCCTGTGTTGCATTAATAGCATACAGCCGAAGGATGAAAACAGGCGGTCTTGCGCATATCCTGCTTCCGGGAAAGGCTCCCGATGGTGAGTCACAAAATGCTGACAAATATGCTGAAAATGCGGTATCCAGTTTATTGAATGAGCTTGCCGGCTATGGTATTTCAGGATCAGATCTTGAGATTGCCCTCATTGGAGGAGCAAATGTTCTAAAAGATGAAAAGGATGATATCCCCGCCCGTATTGTAGAGAATATCACCGAAGTTGTTAAAGAAAACGGGCTTAAACTGGGAGTTTCTTCTTTGGGCGGATTCGAACGAAGAACTGCCGAGCTGGATCTGGCCACTGGAGTTGTAAAATATACCATAGGGAACAGCAGGAAAAATTTTCTTAAGGATCTTTCACAAAGTGAATGCAAAGGAAATCCAGGTGAGCAATAAAGAACATAAATTGCAGGAAAAAAAGTTGGTGGAAACGATCCAGCAGTTAAAAGCAACCCAGCAGCAATTGAGAGCGAATAATCAGCAGCTCCAGGCAACCGAACAGCAGCTGCGGGCTTTAAATCAGCAGCTCGAAGCCAGTAACAAAGAACTTATAAACAGTGAATATAAATTAAAAACCGCTGAATCAATAGCAAATATGGGTTTTCTTGAATGGAACTTTAAATCGGGGAACATCATTGTTTCCGACTCTTTGAGAACACTTTTCGGGTTTACAAAGGATGAACCTATTACCAGTGAACTACTTTACACAAAAGTATATCCAGATGATATCAGCCTTGTACAAAGGAATTTAGAACGGACACTGGAAGAAAAGAAGTACCATCCTGTTGATTACAGAATTAATAAACAACACGGGGAGATCAGGTGGATTTCAACCAAGGCTGAAGTAATCTGTGATCAGAATGGAGAAATTGTTTCCCTGTTGGCTGTCTATATTGATATAACCAACCGCAAGAGAATGGAGGAATCCTTAAAACAAAGTGAAGACCGCCTGTCTAAAACCTTGATGGCGGCTAATGACGGAATGTGGGACTGGAATCTGAAAACCAACGAGGTATATTTTGACCCACGGTATTATGCAATGGCAGGGTACCAGGTTGATGAGTTCCCCCATAGATTAGAAGAATTTCAAAAACGCATTCACCCGGATGATGTTGATTATGTAATGGGCCAAGCGGGGAAACATCTGGCTGGAGAAACAGAGCGGTTTACCGTTGAGTTCAGGTTCAAAAAGAAAAATAATGACTGGTTGTGGATATTGGGCAGGGGGATAATCGTTGAAAGAGAATCTTCCGGCAAACCCCTGCGGTTTATTGGGACCCATACCGATATAACACAGAGGAAATTGACAGAGATTGAACTGAACAAGTTGTCCACTGCTGTAGCACAGAGCCCGCTGATTATTGCGATCACAGACAAAAAGGGAGTGCTGCAATATGTAAATGCACGGTTCACAGAAATTACCGGATATACTACAGATGAGGTGATTGGAAAAAATCCGCGGATACTACAGTCCGGTGAGCATTCGCTGCAAATGTACAAGGAACTTTGGAAAACCGTGACATCCGGAGAAGTCTGGCAGGGAGAATTATGTAATAAAAAGAAAAATGGCCAACTCTACTGGGAATCCGCTTCGATTGCACCTGTTTTTGATTCCAGGAACAAAATAACGAACTACATGAAAATTTCAGAGGATATTACGGAAAAAAAGAGGGCATTAGTCGAATTGCAAAAGATTGAAAAGTTAAAAAGCATCGGAACCCTTGCAGGAGGTATCGCTCACGATTTCAATAATATGCTTACCGGCATGTACGGATATGTAACACTGGCTCAAAAAAAACTGGACAGCAATCATCCGGCATATCAGTATCTTTCCGAAGCCGAAAAATCAATGGACCGGGCAACGAAACTGACAAATCAGCTCCTTACCTTTTCCAAAGGGGGAGAACCTGTAAAAAAAGTAACCGATCTTGCCGGGCTTCTTGAAGAAACAGTACGATTCGATTTGTCAGGGAGTTCGATTAAACCTGTCTTTACCTTTGATCAAAACCTCTCTCACGCAGAAATTGATTCCGGTCAAATTCAACAGGTTTTTTCCAATTTAACAATTAACGCTAAACAGGCATCCTCCAGCGGCGGATGTATTTACATATCAGGATCCAACTATGCTGTACGAGAACAGGAACACCCTTCTTTAAAACCCGGTAATTATGTAAAGATAGTATTCAGGGATGAAGGTTCGGGCATTGCACCCGAGAATCTTACTCGGATATTTGACCCCTTTTTTACTACCAAAGAAAACGGCAGCGGCCTCGGTCTGGCTACTACCTATTCAATAATTAAAAAACACCAGGGTTATGTGCAGGTTCATTCTGTTGAAGGAGCGGGTACAGAGTTTACCATTTTTTTACCGGCTTCAAAGAACAAAAACCCTTTGAATTCGAAAGTATCCGGGAACCACAGAATTGAGAATCGCCCTTCCATCAAAATACTTATTATGGATGATGAGAAAATCATTAGGGAAATGGCAATTGAAATGCTTGATTCTCTTGGTATTATAGCAGAGTCAGCTTCCAATGGTGAGGAAACTTTAAGAATATACCGGGAGGCACGTGGCGGGAAAGCCCCGTTTGATATTATAATCCTTGATTTGACCATTAAAGGCGGTATGGGCGGAAAGGAAACGGTTAAAGAGATACTTAAAATAAACCCGAATGAAAAAGTAATTGTCTCGAGCGGATATACAAGGAGTGTTGAACTTAACAATTTCGCATCTTTGGGATTTATCGCCAAAATCGATAAACCCTATACCCTGCAAAAACTGGAAGAAGTTATTTTCAAGGTTTTACGATAACAAATTTTACTCCATAATCCTGATATATTGTCATCTTGCCACCCGGAGGTCATATGAAACTGGAAAAAAATCGAACAGCTTTCATTGTAACGATTGGTGCATTCTATTCATTCCTGTTATTTGGTTTCACCGATAATGTAAAAGGGCCGATTCTTCCTGCACTTCTTGAAAAGTTCAGCCTTTCCTATGCCCAGGGAAGTAACATTCTGCTTTTGCTCTACCTGGGCTTTATGGTGTCCATCCTTGGTTCCGGTTTTTTTGCCGGGAAATACGGAAACAGAAATACTCTTATATTGGCTGGACTCATTCTATCAGGAGCGGCAGCTGGTATGAGTCTGGTTCAGCAGCAAATCTTCCTGTATCCCCTTTATTTTGCTATCGGAATTGCCATTGCAGCAATTGAAATCGGGGCGAATGGCGCTATAACAGATATTTACCATGAAGAAAGCGGGAAATTCCTGAACCTCCTTGCCGTTTTCCATGGTGCAGGGTCAATGATTGCCCCCTGGATCGTTGGAATAATACTGGGAAAAGGAATGCCCTGGCAAACTGTGTACAAGTGGTCAATTTTTCCAATTCTATTATTTCCATTAATTTTTATATCACTAAAACTGATTACAAAAGGTGAAAAAATAACTCAGTCTCAAGCAGAAAAAAATGATAAACAATTTTTCTTCAGGAGAGACCTGATATTGCTGGCAGTATTGATTTTTCTCTATGTATCCAGTGAAATAAGTTTTTCCTCCTGGTTTGTCGATTATCTCTATAAAGCTCGATCGTTTACGATAAAATCAGCTTCGATAATGCTCACGGTGTTTTGGGGATGTGTTATGCTGGGACGTTTTGGGGCGAGTTTTATTGTAGACAAAATTGGGTATGTAAAAAGTCTTATTGCTGCAATTTCCCTGGCAATAGTCTCATTTGGTCTGGGAATGCTTCCGGGTAAAATCTTTGCCTCGATACTTCCCCTTACAGGATTATTTTTTGCACTTATTTTTCCGACTGCAACTGCTCTTGCAGCAGAATTGTTTCCGAAAAGCAAAGCAAAAGTTTTTGGTTTCCTTTTTTTCTTTGCCGGCCTCGGCGGTTTGGTTGGCCCTTGGGTGGTTGGCTATTCAGCGAACTGGCTTGGAATTGCAAGAGGATTCCCATCACTGAGTATATTTATGGTTGGGTCATTAGTGGTTTTAATAATAGTAAAGGCACGCATGCACCCGCAAAGGGAACAAGAATCGAAAAGCAGCAAGTTGTAGCACTACATGATGACAAGTCAATCTTCTGTAAGTAATATTTTATTTATTACTGTTTTTGTAATCTATGTTACAGATAGTGTAGACAAAAACCATTATACTATGGATAGAACCGGTAACAAGGAGATAAAAATGAGTGAATTGATTCAGAATAACAATGATAAACAGGAATCATTAAAGAATATTGTCCGGAACTTAAGCGAAGGGTCTGATATAAAGGCAGTTCAAAAAGAGTTCAAGAAGATTATTGAAGATGTCAGCCCCGAAGAAATTGCAGCCATGGAGCAGTCGCTTATAGACAGCGGTGTACCTGTCGAGCATGTTCAGTCTCTCTGTGATGTCCATGTGAAAGTATTCGAGGATACTCTTTCGAAACAAAAAACAGGGAGAGCACTGCCCGGACACCCAGTTCACACCTTCAAAGAGGAAAATAAAGCCTTACAGAAACGGATTAAGGTACTGAAAAGGGCATCATCAAAAGCTTCAAAGGGGACAGACCCCGACCTTTTTGTAAAAGCTTTCGAAGATCTCAAGAAAATTGAGATCCATTATGCAAGAAAAGAAAATCAGCTTTTCCCCTTCCTGGAAACAGTTAATTTTACCGGCCCCTCCAGAGTTATGTGGGGAAAACACAATGAGATTCGGGACATGATAAAAGAAATTGATTCCATGATTAAGAAGCAGGACTTTTCCGGTTTGAAACAGAAGGTAAAAAAGCTCTCCAGAGCACTTTCCGGAATGATATTTATGGAGGAGAAAATACTCTACCCCACAGCTTTACGGAAACTCCCGGAACAGTCATGGATACAGATACGGAAGGGGGAAAAAGAGATTGGTTATGCATGGGTCAGTCCCGGGAATCTCTGGGATCCGGATATCATAAAAACCGGAGAGAAATCAGAGTTTGAAAAGTTTCTCGAAAATGCTGAAAAAAAGAAGGTATCCGGAGAAAAGACCGATACCATTCCTCTCCAGGTAGGCGAGTTAAGTCTGAAACAGCTTAATCTGATGCTCAACAACATACCGCTTGATATAAGCTTCGTTGATGAAAATGATGAAGTAAAATACTACTCAGGGGGGAAAGAACGGCTTTTCCCCAGAAGTCCCGGGATTATCGGCAGGAAAGTACAAAACTGTCATCCTCCAAAAAGTGCCCATATTGTTCAGAAGATAGTGGAGAGTTTTAAGAATCGTGAAAAAGAGTATGCTGAATTCTACTTTCAAATGAAAGACCGGTTCATTCATATCAGATACTTTCCCGTATACGACGAAGAACAGGTTTACCGGGGAGTTTTAGAGGTAAGTCAGGATATTACCGGCATAAAGAAGCTGGAAGGTCAGAAGAAGCTTCTTGACTGGTAATGTCCACGATTCACTGTTGTCAAATACCTCATTAGTCCCTGAATGAAACTGATAAATATCTATATAATCAGTG
>QNBL01000177.1 GCA_003641695.1 Spirochaetota bacterium | reverse complement strand
CAGACGGCCGGAAGATCCTGTCTTCTTCCACGTTGTGCATGCAGACCGGGATTCTCAGGATTGAAGCCAACGTTATAAGATCTGCTCCGATATGACCATAGCTTATGGCACCATGATTTGCACCCCAGTTTGCCATAACCGTGTAGACATCCCTGAAAGCCCCCTCTCCGGTAAGTTTCGGAGCAAACCAGGTCGTAGGCCATGTCGGGTTGGTTCTTTTATCCAGAATGTCATGCACATCCTCATCCAGATCAACAGTATAGCCTTCAGCTATCTGAAGAACAGGCCCCTGTCCTTTAACAAGATTGATTCGGGACATTGTTACCGGCATACCGCCTTTTGTCAGAAAATCAGTGGAGTATCCGCCCCCTCTGAAGTATCCGAGATCTGCGGGACAAAATTTTGTTGCCTTCAAACACTTGTCTACATCATCATCCGTAATGTCCCAAAACTGCTTCATTACCGGATCACCGTTTTCATCACTCATCTCTCCTGTTCCATCGAGTGTTGTAGATCCTGAGTTTATAAGGTGAATAAGTCCATTTGCAGCAGCTCCGCTCACCTTTTTACCGGTTACCCTCTCTATGGCTTCGGGACTCCAGAACGTTCTTACATCGGAAAAAATCTGAGATCTTCCGGTCAAAAGATGTCCGAATAACATTGAAACTCCGTTTAAGCTGTCATTTTCCGTTGCAAAAACAAAGGGCTGCCTTATACCGTTCCAGTCAAAGGAGGTATTGAGCATGGTTTCCATAAAGTCGCCGTTGGGCATAAAGTCAGTCCACTGTCTCTGCCCCTGAAACCCTGCTGCAATGGCATTGTGACCCAGCGCTTCTTCTCCCCACCCCAGTTCTTTCAATTTTGGATTTCCAATCATTAGATCCCGTGCTATCAGGGTCATTTTAACAGAAACCTCCCACTCTTTTTCCTTCTCTTCCCTGGAGTGCCGGTCTGCAGGATCATTGGGATCTTCACCTTCTATACAGTTTGATTTAACCCATGCAAGTGCCTTCCGGTATTCTTCATGGTCATAGATTTCCAGGTTCAGCCTGCGGATAAACTCACTCATATCAACATATTCATTTCTCATCCCAAGATAGGTGTAGAAAAAGTCTTCGTTAACAACAGAACCTGCAATCCCCATGGAAACCGATCCAAGAGAAAGATATGATTTCCCCTTCATTATTGCCGCGGCAAGTCCGGCCCTGACAAACCTTAAAATTTTTTCTTCGACATCTTCAGGGATACGGCTATCTGCAGAATCTGTAACCTCTCTACCGTAGATACCGAAAGCAGGCAGTCCCTTCTGGGAGTACCCAGCAAGGACGGCGGCAAGGTACACTGCTCCGGGTCTCTCGGTTCCGTTGAATCCCCACACTGCTTTCGGAACCAAGGGATCGGTATCCATAGTCTCGGTTCCGTAACACCAGCAGGGGGTAACGGTAAGAGAGACCCCTACCCCCTCTTTTACAAACTTCTGAGCACAAGCTGCGGATTCGGCAATCCCGCCAATGGTCGTATCCGCAATAACACACTCCACCGGATCTCCGTTGGGATACCTGAGCTTTTTGCCTATGAGCTCTGCAGCAGCCTTTGCCATTCCCATAGTCTGATCTTCGAGAGATTCCCTGACTCCGTTAAGCCTTCCATCTATCGTCGGACGTATCCCGACTTTCGGGTATACACCCTTTAATCTGTTCTGTTTCACACATGCCCCCTATCAATGTAAACGATTACATTTCCTATTATAATGTATTCATCCCCGAAAAGCAAGGAAAAGTTTGCCAAGCATGGTAAGCCTCTTCTATCAGCTGATTCCACCAAAGCGTTTCAGTTTTTGCTCCCAAACAAATCAATTGCAGACTTCTATTAAATTAAATCCATCAATCGCAATAATGACTGGATCTGTTTTAAACCCAGTAGCTTACATTGTTCTGATATCAGTATTTATGAGTATCCTGATAATATCCGATACCTTGCTGTTTAAAAATACAGAGATACCGGAATAGATCATCCGTAAGAATCAGTTTGGAATGCATGGGGTCTTGCCAGACTGCTACATAAACAGTGCTTCAGACGCATCCTCATCCTTCATCCTTATTATCTCCGCCACAGTTATGATGATTATTTCCACTACAAGAATCAGTGCGGAAACGGCATTTATTAAAGGCAATTTGTTCGGATATCTAAGAGCTGACCATATCCATGTGGGGAAAAAGACCTGGGAGCCGCTGACAAAATGGGTAATATAGAACGCATCGAAGGACCAGGAGAATGAAAATATTCCCGCAGATATAAGCGAAGGTGCAATTATGGGGAGCGTAACAAGGAAAAATGATTGAAATGGAGTTGAACCCAGATCTCTTGAAGCCTCCTCCACAGAATAGTCAAACTTGGAAAGCCTTGAGCTTATGAGAACCGCAACAAGAGGGATGTCAAAACTTATATGGCTTATTATTACAGTAAAAAGCGAGAGAGGCATCTTTATCAGGTTAAAGAAGAGCAGAAGGGCAACTCCTATCAGCATCCATGGCATTACAAAAGGGATGGATACGTAACCGGTAAAAAGGCTCTTGAGCCTGTAGTGGAATTTGGTCATCCCCCTCGCGGCAAGGAAACCTACAACGAGACTGATTACAGTTACTACAGCGGCAACAACAACAGAATTAATCAGTGAACTGACAAGAACATCATTCTTTCCTATCTCCGCGTACCACTTTAAGGTAAAGCCTTTCCATGGAAGACCGGAGATCGTCGAATCGTTAAAAGAAAAAACTATCAGTACAATAAGAGGAAGATAAATAACCAGCAGAATCACCACTGCAGTGTAGCTTCCAAGTATACCCTTTACTATTGAATCTCTTTTCATTGGTCAGTCTCCCTACAGCAGTTTCTCAAGGCCGCTTACCTTTATCACCAGACCTATTAAGAGAGTACTTGCAAAAAGGAGGATCACCCCTATTGCAGAACCGAAGCCCCAATTACCCGCAGCCATAAACTGATTGTTTATAACATTACCCAGCATATAAGTTGACGATCCCCCCACTATCGTAGGAATGGCAAACTCTCCCAGCATCGGAATAAAGATTAAGACAAACGATGCAAAAAGCCCCGGAATACTTAACGGAAAAATAATCTCCCTGAATATTGTAAATCTGTCCGCTCCGAGATCCCTGGCAGCCTCCAGCGTTGCAGGCTCAATCCCCTTCAGGGCAATTGTCACCGGAATTACAACGTAGGGAAGCCACTCATGGATCAGTACAAGAATTATCGCAGCCTTGCTGTAGAGAAAGATTCTGGCCGGTTCCTTAAACACACCTATATATACGAGAAATGATGATATAATTCCTGTTTTTGAAAGAATTATCTTCCATGCATAAATTCTGACCAAAAAACCGATCTCCACAGGAACTATCATCAAGAACAGGATGAGTGAATCATATTTTTTTACAACCCTGCCGAGAAAATATCCGATGGGATAACCAATTACAAACAGCATAAACATGGAACCGGTGGTGATAACGAGAGTGTCCCGCAGAATTTGAAGATACTGGGAATTATGAAAAAAGTTCCTGTAATTATCCAGGGTAAAAACTGGTTCCAGCATCATGAATCCTGATTTCCAGAAACTGATAACCATCATCAGAACCATGGGTACATAGAACAGCAGGAGAAGATACACAAAGGAAGGCATGATATTCATCATTAATGCAGCATGGGTTTTAAGACTCTTTGTTTTCATTTTTTACTCCGAAAGCAGCAGGGTTTTATCAAAGCGCCAATACAGATATACGTCATCGTCCCATTTTATGTTCCATATCTCGCTGTCAGGACTGATATTCTGGGCAAAAACCCGGAACATATAACCGTTGTTCAGCTTAACAAGAAACTCCGTACTGGGACCGACATATATCATCTCTTCCACCCGGCCTGAAAAGACATTCTGATTCTCCGATACCGGATTCTTCTTTGTTATACTTATCTTTTCCGGACGGATGGAAACATCAACTTCGTTACCGGTTTGAAAAGCCCCGCTGCAGGTTGAAGTAGGAAGCCCCCATACCCTGCTGGTAAAACCGGGAATATCCACTCTGTAATAATCCCCCTTCTTTTCTGCAACTGTCCCCTTCAGGATGTTTGTGTTTCCAATAAAATTGGCTGCAAAACTGCTGTTGGGATTCTCGTAAAGTTCCTTGGGTTCACCGATCTGAATTACCCTTCCCTTGTCCATAACAGCTATCCTGTCCGCCATCGTCAGAGCCTCTGTCTGATCGTGGGTAACATAGACAAACGAAATATTCACCTGCTCCCGGATATTGACAAGATCTATGGCAAGTTTCTGCCTGATCTTCAGATCCAGCGCCCCGAGGGGTTCATCAAGAAGGAGCACTTTCGGTTTATTTATGAGAGCACGGATAAGAGCGATACGCTGTTTTTCCCCTCCTGAAAGCTGTCGGGGCATTCGTTTTGCCTTGTCAGAAAGCCCGACCATTTCGAGAAACTTTGAAACCTCTTTATTTATTGTCCTGTTGTCAATTTTCTTTCGCTTTAATCCGAAAGCAACATTTTCAAAAACATTCATGTGGGGAAATAAAGCATAATTCTGAAAAACAGTATTAATATTCCTTTTTTCCGGAGGCAGATTTGTAATATCCTCATCTTCCAGCAGTATTGAACCGCTGTCAGGCACCTCCAAACCGGCTGTCATTCTTAGTGTTGTGGTCTTCCCGCTCCCGCTGGGCCCGAGAAAAGCAAAGAATTCATCACCTATGGTAAAATTAACATTATCCACAGCCTTGACTTTACCGAAAGACTTGGAAAGATTCCGTATTGCAAGAACATCCGACACCCTGATTACTCTCCCTGTTTGCTGTTATTATATAAAGCGGCTGCCGGAATTGTCCACACAAAACCCGGCAGCCGAAAAGAGGAACCTTACTTGGTCGCCTTTACCGTTTCCCAGACCTGAAGCCACTTATCATAATTATCAGGTATAATCTCCACATGGGCTTTTTCAAGGGCACCGGGATTATCAAGCCCTACCGCAGCTATTTCTTCCTCCGAAAGCATATCAAGAACCTTTTTATTGGGAACGAAGTATTCAAAATCAGTCGCTTCAAATGACTGGAGATCCGGACTTATATAGTGGTTTACCATTGCATGAGAGGCCAAAGGCATTTTAGTCCCTTTTGCTATGCTGTACCCGCATATCCATGAAAGAGCACCTTCTCTTGGGGTAACAAACTCTACGGGAGTACCGTCATCACTAAGAGAGACTGCATCGGATCCCCAGCCCAAAGAAATCCAGACTTCACCTTCGGCAAAGAGAGTATCAACCTCCTCATCGCCTTCAAAATATTTTAAAAGAAGAGGTTTCTGCTTAATAAGAAAGTCCTTTATCTTTTCCAGCTGATCATCCGACAAATGGAAGGGATCGCTGTAGCCGAGGGCAAGCGCAGCTACCGCTATTGAATTACGGGCGTAGTCCTGCATGGCAATATGACCGCGGTATTCCGGATTCCATAGATCCATCCATGAATCAGGCGGATTTTTTATCTTTTCGGAGTTGTACATGATCCCTTCAAGGCCTGCATCGGAGGGAACCATCCACACCTTTCCGTCTCCCGCCGCAAGCTCAGGGATATTCTTGAAATACTCCATCAGATCATTCCAGCGGGGAATATACTTAACATCAATGGGTTCAATAAGATTAAGCCTTTTTAATAGTGGTATGTAATCAGTACATGGATTAAGAACATCAACCTTGAATCCGCCCCGCATCTTGGCTATTGCCTCATCAAGCTCACCGTAAACTGCGGTCTTTATGTTTACTTTGGGATACTTATCCTTATACCCCCCAAGAAAGAAGTCGGTAACCGTTTCCTCGTAGGAATAGACGAGAAGATCCCCGCTTT
>QNBL01000176.1 GCA_003641695.1 Spirochaetota bacterium | reverse complement strand
TATATTCAAAGGTGATTCAAAATGTAAGTATAGTATAACCTGGAGCGATTCAAAATCTCAATTTCTAAAACGGATTATGCATATTTCCATTCCTGTTCTTGTACTGGGGAATTTGCTTGTTTACCTGCAGAATGGAAGCATCCCGGATACTGTGATTAGTTTGTTGCTTTCAAGTATCCTTGCACTCTTCCTGAAAACACTCAGTTTAAAGGAAGAAAAAAAAGAGATTGAAGCCTTGTTCAGAAATATTTACCGGTCACCCGAAAAATGGATTGAGCAGATAGAGATGAATTATAATAATTCATTGCTTAACTATGAAATCGGTCAGATTATAAATAACCACACAAATATAAACGATGTCCTTGATAGTGTTGTTCAGGTTTCCGAAAAAAGGCTGAATTATGACCGGGGTGCACTATTCCTTGCTGATAAGGAAGGGATATTCCTGGAATTTAAAGCAGGATTCGGCTATTTTGAACGGGACAAGATTTTACTGAGAAAAACGCGGTTTCACTTAAAAAGACCCGACTCCAGAGGAATCTTTGTTGTTTCTTTCCGGGAAAAGCGGCCGTTCCTCATCAATGATATTAACAATATTGAACAGGATCTTTCCAAACGCAGCCTGGAATTTGCAAAGCAGCTGGGAAGTCAGTCTTTTATCTGCTGTCCCATCATGTATGAGAATAAATCCCTCGGGATAATTGTAGCGGATAATATCAGGTCAAAAAGGAAGCTGCATCAATCTGATTTAAGTCTCTATATGGGTATTGCTTCCGCAATCGGGATGGCGCTTAAAACGGCTGAGCTGTTTGAAGACAAGGAAAAACAGTTTCAGTCCACTCTCCGGATTCTCGCCTCAAGTATTGATGCCCGGGACCCGCTTACTGCCGGTCATTCAGAAAAAGTGACCGAATACGCTGTAGCCATCTGCGGTCTCCTTGATTTGGATAGCGATACGACAGAAATGATCCGCCTTGCGGCTCTTTTTCATGATTACGGGAAAATTGCTATTCCCGATACAATTCTTAAAAAGGAAGGACCTTTATCAAGTGATGAGTATCTTTCGATTCAGAGTCACGCGGTTAAAACCAGGGAGATTCTGGAAGAGATTAGTTTTGAAGGGATTTACCGGGATGTACCGATAATAGCGGGATCACATCACGAGAAGATGGATGGAAGCGGATACCCGGGAAGGCTGAAAGGGAAGGATATTCCCCTTGGATCGCGGATTATTGCAGTGGCTGATTACTTTGAAGCACTGACAGCGAAGCGTCACTACCGTGATCCCATGATTGTGGATGAGGCGATTGCAGAACTCAGGAAAGCAAGCGGTAATCATTTGGATAAAGAGATAGTTGATGTTTTTATCCCTTATATACAAACTACCCTGGGTTCAGGATCAGAAAAAACTGTATCAGCCTGATACTGGTGATCTGCTGTTTCCTCTCTGCTTTTCACCCCTGCAGGCAATGAGCGGTGTGTAGGTGAATCTGCGGGGATTGTTAAAAAAATTACTGAAATCATGGCGGAAACCGTCCCACCCGTCTGTATATTCAGGGAAGGTATATTCGGAGTGTTTCGCTGCCACAGTAAGCTTTTTCGCCCAGTTGAATGCGTCAATTTCTGACAGTTCTCCGTAAATGAGATGATGCGGCTGCATCATTACATTGATATTTGCAAGTTTCTGATCAAAAATATAGGAGTACAATTTCCTTCCCGCATAGGGATCAAAATTTTTCCTTTCCTGTAGAGTTTTCACTACCCCGGTAATGGCATTTTGAAGTCTTGCAGACAGTTCATGATGCGTTAGTACATTATAATCCAGATCAACAAGGCAAAGGATTCCCCCCGGTTTAAGAAGATGCGTTAATCTTTCAACAATCTCTGTACTGCCTGAGCGGTGGTATTCAAGAAAAAATCTGACCCAGATAAAATCAAATGTACCCAGTTCGGAGAGATCATCATATATATCTTTTTGCACAAAACGGATGCCGGTATCACTGTATTCATGCTCCGCATGCTGTATCCGTTCATTGGAGGCATCAATTCCTGTTACCGATCCTGAATTTCCTGTTATTTTTTTGAGATAGGATGTTGTAATTCCTGAACCGCACCCGACATCAAGAATATGCATCCCTTTTTGGATTCCAGCCCACCGTGCTTGATCTTCCAGCCTTTTAAAGTCTGTCTTCATTTCCAGTCGGCATGCTTCTTCCGAATCTTCCATAATATAGTTCAGAGTTCTCATTTCATAACTGCCTTTGTTGATTTGATGCAATGAAAACAGTATAGCATGAGAACGGGAAAAGTAAAGCCCTTTTATCTCAAAAATGTTAAATAGGATTATTATGTGATGGTGGATGTACATAACACTGTTTGGCTTAAATTCAGGTTTTGGATAGAGATTCTGAGTACAGTAGTACTTTTTCTTCTCTCCCTGCTGGTATTGTGGTATATTTTAAGTATACTATGAATTAAGAGGGAACTGTATGCGTGTTATTGATATTATTCAAAAGAAAAAGTATGGCGGTAAACTTTCAAAGGATGAAATAGATTTTTTTATAAAAGGTTATGCAGCAGGGGATATCCCTGATTATCAGATAGCATCACTGCTCATGGCAATATGGTTTAACGGAATGGACAAAGAAGAGACAACAGAGCTTACCCTTTCCATGGTTGATTCCGGGGACAGGATAGATCTTTCCCTTATTCCGGGGATCAAGGTTGATAAGCACAGTACCGGCGGGGTTGCGGATACAACGACCCTGGTAGTCGGGCCGCTCGTTGCTGCTGCAGGAGGGCTTGTTGCAAAGATGTCCGGCCGTGGGCTGGGACATACCGGCGGAACTCTGGACAAACTTGAGTCGATACCCGGGTTTACCATAGCTTTGAGCATGGAAGAGTTTGCGGATGTTGTGAAAAAATGCGGTGTTTCAGTAATCGGACAGACGGGGAATCTGGTTCCGGCGGATAAAAAACTGTACGCCCTGCGGGATGTGACCGGAACTGTGGATAACCTGTCTCTCATAGCCGGAAGTGTAATGAGTAAAAAGATTGCAGCAGGAAGCGACAAGATTGTTCTGGATGTAAAAACCGGTTCTGGCGCTTTTATGAAGAGCGTGGAGGATGCCGCTGCTTTGGGCCGGTTGATGGTTGATATAGGAAAGCTGGAGGGAAGGGAAACCCACGCGTTTGTTACTGATATGAATCAGCCCCTCGGCAATGCTGTCGGTAATGCACTTGAGGTTAGGGAAGCGATCGAGATCCTTCAGGGAAAACATGCCGGTGATCTGAAGGAGCTTTCCATAGCTCTTGCTGTGCGGATGCTTGTGCTGGGAGAGGTTTTCGAATCCCGTAAGCAGGCTGATGAAAAGGTAAGATCGGTAATAGAAGACGGCAGTGCACTTGAAAAGTTTTCAAAGATGATTGAACTGCAGGGGGGGGATCCAAAGGTAACGGAAGATGTTTCCCTGCTGCCTGCTGCGGGTAGTCTTATTGAGATAAAAGCTGAAAGGGCAGGATATTTGACCGCAATGGATACAGAAAGTCTTGGAATGGGTGCACATCTTCTTGGAGCGGGGAGAACAAAGAAAAGCGATCCAATAGATCCTGCCGTAGGATACTGGATCAGAAAAAGACTTGGAGATTACGTTGAGAAGGGTGATGTCCTTGCCTATTTTCATGTTAACGACAAAAAAAACCTGGATGAAGCAGTGGCAAAGTTCAAAGATGCTCTGACTGTTGGAGAAAAGAGCTCCGGAAATAGAAAATTAATCTATAGCGAGATAAGTTAATAAATAGAGGTAAAAAAGATGAAAGAATTGAGTAAAAGAATTATTCTGCTGCTTGTAATGGGACTGATGATAACCGGATTCGGTTTTGCCTTCGGAAACAAGGAAATTCCGGAAATCCCGCCGGTAACTTCCGGAACTCAGTATATATCTCCAAATGGGGATGGTGTCCAGGACAGTGCTGTACTGAATTTTTCGGTAAAGGTATACGTAAAGAGTGATGAGGGGTATGTCCCCGAGTATGGTATTCAGATTCTTGATTCTTCGGAGGAGGTTTTAAAAGAGGTTAAAGAGACGGAAAAATCAGACATAGGCTGGTTTGCTTCCATCTTCAAGGGATATCAGGAATTCACTCTGGAAAGGGAGATCTCCTGGGATGGAACGGATCTGCAGGGAAGCAAAGTCTCCGACGGTATATATAAGGTAAAATTATTTGTTGTGGATTCCTCAGGCAACAAGAGCGAGACTGATGTAGACAATTTTATTGTTGATACGGTAAAACCTGCTGCAGTAATAGTTCCTCCTGAAAGTATGATTTTTTCCCCCAACGGGGACGGTAATCTTGACATTTTTGTTATTAAGCATACCCAGGCAACGGAAGAGAAGCTTTGGGAAGGTTTAATCCTCGATTCAG
This sequence comes from Spirochaetota bacterium, assembly GCA_003641695.1. GTDB lineage: Bacteria > Spirochaetota > Spirochaetia > B11-G9 > B11-G9 > B11-G9. Next base: position 1,491 of record QNBL01000176.1, on the reverse strand, counting down.
CTGGAAACGCAGTAAGGAGCTATAAATGGGAGAACGGTACACCGGAAACTGTTGAGTGGGATGGAAAAAATGACTCCGGAGCAGACGCTGCACCGGGAACGTATTCCTATTCTCTGAAGTCAACGGATCTTGCAGGGAATACTGCAGACCCTATAATCCTTGAAGGGATTACCCTGGATAATACAGAAACCAGGGTGGCGATAGTGGTGGATAATCCCTGGTTTTCACCTAACAAAGACGGTGTGAAGGATAGTACCAGGGTTTTCTTCGATGAGCATGTAAAGACCGGAATAACGAGCTGGGAATGGAATATTGCAGACCTGGATGGAAAGATATATCTAAAAGCTTCCGGTACCGATACTCCTCCGGAAGAGATAACCCTCGATGGACTTGATTTTGAAGGAACTCCCCTGCCGGAAGGAATGTACCGGGTTAACTATCTGGTAACCTATCTGAATGGAAACAAACCGACAGCTTCCGAGGATCTTGTTATTGATGTAACTCCTCCGGAAATAAAGGTAACAGTTGATAATCCTGTATTCTCCCCCGATGGAGACGGCAAAAAGGATATTGTTGCAATACAGCTTAAGTCAAATGAGATTGTTACCTGGGAAGGGAAGATTGTAAATGCTTCGGGAGAAACAATTCTTGCAAAAACGTCGAATCAGACTACCTCTCTTATCGTCTGGGACGGAACGGATGAAAACAGCAACAGGGTCGTTGACGGCGGATATTCAATGTCAGGGATTTTTACCGATAGAGCAGGAAATGTAACCGCTACTGCACCGCAGCTCCTTACGGTGGATACGAAACCGGTATCCATACGGGTTGCGGCAGGAGAGGGATTCTCTCCTAATGGAGACGGGAATGGAGATACGGAAAAGTTTGTAATAGATACAAATCAGTACGACAACGTGGACTATTGGAGCCTTGAGGTTGTTGACAGCAGCGGGGAGACGGTAAAGAGTTTCAACGGAAGAGATTTCCTTCCTGACACGCTGATATGGGACGGTAGTACTGCACAGGGTACCGCACCTGAAGGTACGTATACAGCTGTTCTCTCTGCGGCATATAAAAAAGGAGTCTATCAGGAACAGCCGTCCAATTCCTTTGTTCTGGATGTTACCCCCCCCCAAGTTGCCCTGGAAGCGGCTCCAGATCCCTTTGCCCGGACAGATTCCGGTATTGAGGGTGATGTTTTCGTTACCCTCAATGTGCAGGACAACACCAGTATCAGGCACTGGATGATGGATATAATAGATAAAACAGGGGATATCCTGAGAACCTATTCAGGAGAAGGGAACCCCTCAGGGGATATAACCTGGAAGATCGTAGCTGAAGGTGAAGCGGAACAGGTTCCCGCCGGAGGAGAAGAGGGTATTACGCTGAAGCTCACTGTCTTTGATGAGGGAAGCAACGCAACTATTTACGAAAAAAATGTGCCGATAGATATCCTCCTGGTAATGAAGAACGGAAGAAAATACATTTCTG
>QNBL01000175.1 GCA_003641695.1 Spirochaetota bacterium | reverse complement strand
TATTCTTCAAACCACAGTATTGAAAAATCTTGCTTTCAAAGGGGTCAAACCGGATCTTGTTTTGATAATTCTTGTTATCTTTTCAAATTATTTCGGCCAGACTAAAGGGGAGCTTTTCGGTGCCGGAGCTGGAATTGTCCAGGATATTTTGTCCCTTTCCCCACTTGGTTTCAATACAATCCTTAATACGGTTTCCGGGTATTTTGCAGGTACCACTAAAGGGAAACTGTTTCTGGACCCACTTGTAGCACCTGTTATTCTGGTGGCAGTTTTTGGCTTATTTAAAGAGACCCTCGCTTTTATTCTTTTGTTGATTTTTATGTCTGAAAATACCGGGCAGGTATTTAATCAGGCATTTCTTATACGCAGCGGGATGAATATACTTTTTACTCCCTTTGTTTTTTACTTATTAAAAATAACCCGATTGCTTCCTGAATATGATTCTATCAGGTTTTAGGAATGAATAGTCAATCATATAAACCGAGAATTATTGTGCTTCTTTTCATTGTAATTGTTCTTATGATCTTATACACATCATATCTTTTCAATCTTCAGGTTCTTAACATGCTTAAGTACCAGAACCGGGCTAGAGATGTCTCCATGCGTCTTATCCCCATTCCTGCTCAAAGGGGTGAGATTTACGACCGTAATATGGATATCCCTCTGGTAATAAATGTCGATTCGTTTGCAGTAAATATTATTCCCGGTGAACTTGACAATAATACCCTTGAAAGTACGTTAGATAAACTTTCAGATGTGCTGAGAGTCGAGTACGGAGAATTAAGAAAGCGGATACCCTCAAGTTACAGAAAGCTGTACCAGCCAGTTGAACTTAAAAGCAACGTAGATTTACGGACTATTACCTATATTGCTGAACATAAGAATGAATTTCCCGGTATAACCTGGAACAGCAAACCAATCCGGAATTATACCTGTCCCGGGTCGATTACCCATGTTTTGGGGTACGTGGGTAATATAACTGTAGAGGAATACCAGGTACTGTACAATAAAGGTTACACCATGAATTCCCAAATTGGTAAATCGGGTGTTGAAAAAGAATACGACTCTTTGCTCCGTGGCAAAGATGGGAAAATAATCAGGACAGTGGATGTAAAGGGAAGGAAGATTGAATCCGGGAAGATGGATGATATTCCCCCGACAAATGGAAAGACTCTGGTTCTTACCATAGACAGGCATGTACAAAAATTGGCAGAAGAGGCTCTTGGAGAAAGGATGGGCTCTGTCGTTGTATTAAAACCGGCGACCGGTGAAATTCTTGCACTTGTATCCTATCCCTGGTTTGATCCGAATGTTTTCTATACCGAGGAAGCAAAGGATTATTACCGTAAGCTTGCTCTGGATCCGAGACACCCATTTTTAAACAGGACTATACAGTCAGCCTATGCTCCTGCCTCTACTTTCAAGATCATCATGACCACTGCTGATATAGAAGAGAAAGATTTTCCTGTTGATAAAACAATAACCTGTAACGGTTATATCCGACTGGGAGACAGGATCTTCAAGTGTCATAAAAAAGAGGGACATGGGTCCCTGATCCTTCATGAAGCACTGGAACAATCATGTGATGTATATTTCTATACCCTCGGACTTGAGTATCTCGGGATTGATACTATTTCCGATTATGCCAGAAGATTCGGTTATGGAAACTATACAGAGATTGATCTTCCAGGTGAGATACGGGGACTGGTTCCGACACCTTCCTGGAAAGAGGAAGTATACAACTCGAAGTGGGTTGGGGGAGATACGGTAAATACATCCATCGGTCAGGGATACCTTAACGTTACTCCTATACAAATGGCGGATATGGTTGCCCTTACTGTAAACAAAGGTGTTGTGTATAAACCCCACGTTTTAAAAGCTGTTCTCGATCCGGTAACCGGGAAAATAATTCAGGAGATTAAACCTGAAGTACTGATTACCCCAAGTATAAGCAGGAAAACCCTGGATACGGTTCAGGAGTACATGAGAGGAGTGGTCACAGACGGTACGGCAAAGGTCGTTATAACTACTAAAGCTGTTGAGGTGGCAGGTAAAACGGGAACTGGAGAAGTCGGCCTTGAAGACAGATGGAATGCATGGTTTGCAGCTAACGGTCCCTACGGTGCACCTCCCGAAGATCAGGTTGTAGTGTTAACAATGGTAGAAGCTACCAATAAATGGGAATGGTGGGCGGTACGTGCTGCAAATATTATTTTTCAGGGACTATTTGCAGGGGAAACCTATGATGAGGCTATCGATTCTCTTCATTGGGGATGGCTGCGTAATAAAAGGGAAGTACAATGAAATTCAAGTCTTTCTTCAGCTTCGATATCTCTGTAATTCTTTCCACCTTTATGCTGATGACTTTTGGTATTCTGTTTATATACTCAAGCGGAATAACTTCTACAGGACAGAATGTGTCCCATGAATATATAATGCAGATAGTATGGGTAATTACCGGATTGGGAATCTTTCTGGGAGTTGTATTTTCGGAAATAAATTTTTTTAGAAGATGGTCAATGCAATTTTATCTGATAATTATAGCCACGATGATTGCTACACTTTTATTTGGCCGAAAGGTCAACGGATCCAGATCGTGGCTCGGAATCTTTGGTTTTGGAATACAGCCGTCCGAATTTGCGAAAATAGCAATTATGCTGATGCTTTCCGATTATTTCGATAAGCATTCCAAGAACATTGATACTTTCAGAGTATTTGTAACAGGATTGATAATTGCCGGTATACCGATGATGTTGACTCTCGCTCAGCCTGATATGGGAACATCCCTGGTCTTTATACCCATATTCGCAGCTATAGCTTATGTTGCAGGGGTACGGAAAAGATATCTGCTATTCCTCCTGTTTTCAGGAATTATCATGGTCGTTATCGGAGTGCTGCCGGCATGGGCAAAATTCTTTGTAAAGGGTGATCCGGGATTTTACCAGGTATTAATTTCTCCTGATATTCTCTACATGCTTATAGGAGCCGTCTTTCTGGTTTTAATCATATCATTACTAGGATTTCTCTCGACGAAGAAAGGGTATTTCTACTGGATAATCTATACAGCTTCCATTGTTATTAGCGGTTTTGCAGGCGGAATAGGGGTCAGACTGGTTTTAAAGGAATATCAAATAATGAGGCTTATTGTTTTTTTAAACCCCTATATAGATCCGAAGGGAACAGGGTGGAATATCATTCAGTCAATTACTGCAGTTGGATCCGGAGGATTGTGGGGGAGAGGTTTTCTCCACGGAACTCAAAGTCACTACAGGTTCCTTCCGCAGCAGAGCACTGACTTTATCTTTTCAATCCTCGCAGAAGAATGGGGATTTGCAGGATCAATTCTGGTACTGACAGCATTCAGCATTATTCTTGTTAGAAGTTTACTCATTCTTTCAAAATCCAAGGATCCTTTTCACGTTCTTTTGGGGTCCGGGATAGTGGCCATGTTTTTCTTTCATGTTATAATAAACATCGGTATGGCAATTGGCATTATGCCGATTACCGGGATCCCTCTTTTCTTTCTTTCTTACGGAGGATCCTCCCTTTGGACCGGATTGATTGCAATAGGCTTCCTGGAAAATATTTATATCAAGAGATTTACAATTTAGATGAATAGAGAACTTCTTTTAAGTGTGAGAAAGCCGGGCCGTTATGTAGGCGGAGAGTTTGGTTCCGTAAAAGTATCCGGTTATAATGATTACAGAGTTGCTGTATGCTTTCCGGATTTGTACGAAATCGGCATGTCCAATCAGGCAATTAAAATTCTTTACCGGGAATTCAATGCTATTGAAGGTGTTTCCTGTGAGAGAGTTTTTTCTCCGGATACAGATTTTGAAAAAAAACTCAAGGAAAACGGTCTTTTTTTATATACCCTTGAATCGGAAACCGCTCTAAAAGAGATGGATCTTCTTGCAATCTCCATAGGATATGAGCTTGCTGCAACGAACATTCTCGCAGTATTGGAATCCGGAGGAATTCCTCTTTTTAATAACGAACGGAAGGAGGAAGATCCTCTTGTAATTGCTGGAGGACCTTCTGTAACCAATCCTTTACCATTCGGGCATTTTATTGACGGAGTCTTTATCGGCGAGGTTGAAGATAGTTTCGACAGAACATTGAAGGATTTAAGAGATGCAAAACGGTCAGGGAAGAGCAGGGTAGAACTTCTCGCTATTATAGATGCTGACGAAAATATGTGGACCTACAGGAAACACAAAGAGGGAAGGATTGCTAAAAAAGCACTCTGGAATAATTTTGGAACCCGGAATCTTACTAATTTGCCGGTATCGAGTATAAGTGCAGTTCAAGATAATGGAATTATCGAGATCATGAGGGGGTGTCCCAATAGCTGCAGATTCTGTCATGCCGGTTTTTATTATCGTCCTTACAGACAAAAAAAGATTGATGAGATAGTTGAAGAAGCAGATTTTCTGATAAACAGCTGCGGCTACAACGAGATTACTCTTTCGTCTCTCTCATCCGGAGATTACTCTCATTTAACATCCCTTATAAAAGCCCTGAACAAAGAATACGGAGAGAGAAGAATATCCTTTTCCCTCCCTGCTTTGAGGATAAATACATTTTCCCTTTCTTTACTCGAAGAACTTTCACACAGCCGTAAAAGCGGGCTTACCTTTGCAGTTGAAACTCCTGAAGACTCATGGCAGCGAAGCATTAACAAGGAAATAGATAAAGAAAAAACAATAGAGATACTGAAAGAAGCCAAGAAGCTCGGCTGGAAGGTAGCAAAATTTTACTTTATGATAGGGCTCCCATTTTCCTACAAAGAGAAAGAAGAAGAGAGTATCGCTGAGTATATTGATTCTATACAAAAAAAATCGGGATTACGGATAAATGTTAACGTCGGTACCTTTATTCCGAAGCCACATACCCCCTTTCAATGGGCATATCAGTTAACTGCAGAAGAATCGTTCAGGAAGATGGTTTGGCTTAAGACATACTTCAAACAAAATAGAAACGTAAAGTTGAGTTATCATACTCCCTTTGTTTCTTACCTTGAAGGGGTTATTTCCAGAGGAGATGAACGGGCAGGGGAACTCATCCTTTCAGCTTACAGACGGGGTGCACGGCTGGATGCCTGGACCGAGTATTTTAATAAGGATCTTTGGGAGGAAGTCTTCAGGGAAGCAGACTGGGATGTAGAAGCAGAAACCTGCAGAGAAAGGGATCTGAATGAGAAATTGCCGTGGAGCTCCATCGACATTGGGGTTAATAATAATTTTTTAAAGTATGAATACCGTAAAGCTGCCGGGGCAAGAATTACTTCCCGGTGTAAAACAGTCTGTAATCACAACTGCGGTGTTTGTAATGATACAGTTTTACCAGTGGATAACACTAAAGAATACATTAACATTAGTATAAACGAAACAGAAAAGGATTCTAAACAGGAAAAAAATACTGATAAATACCTTTTTAAATATTCAAAAACAGGGAAGGCTGTTTATCTTTCTCATATTAATGTAATGAACATTTTTCAGGGTGCTTTCCAAAGGTGCGGAATAGATATTGAATACTCTAAAGGATACAATCCCAAACCAAAGCTTGAATTCGCTCATCCGCTTTCTCTTGGTATTGAGTCTGAATATGAAATATTTTCTGCCTTTTTGATAGACTGCAGTAATGATGAAAAAGTTATTGTGAAACGTTTAAATGAAAAACTGCCAGAGGGAATTGTAGTTCAAACATGTAAAAAATTAAGGCCTTACATACAGGGAACGAAAAAACATTCGCTTATGTCCCTCTACGGCGGTTCCCAATATGCTTTAACTGTGAGTGGTACGATGACAGCCGACAATCTTTACCAAGATATTGAAAACTTTTTTTTAGAGAAAGGTAAAGAAGGAATAGCTGAAGTTAAAATAAATATAGATGAAAAAAGTGGAGAAGAATTGATTATAGACCTTCCCGAGACAGGAACAAAATTAAGTAATATCT
>QNBL01000174.1 GCA_003641695.1 Spirochaetota bacterium | reverse complement strand
GTTTTGCCAGGGTTCTTGCTTTTTTCCTTTGTGCCTCAACCTCCTTTGCCAGTGCAAGTTTAGTTGATTTTGCAGTTGGTGTTATATCTTTTACATTATCGGGGGTTCCGGGATGTTTTACCAGTGCCATTATCCACTCTCCTTATCATTAATCATTGATTTACAATTAACCAATTATAAAATTTCTCTCCAATATATATATTATTGATAAAATTACGATTGTCAAATATTTTTTGTAATTGTTCATATTATAATATCTTAATAGTAACTTTTACTACAAAAATAAAATCTAGAATCATCACTAGTGTGTAATATATTGAATTTGATAACGAATCAACATCAATTTGAAAGGAGACATCAATGATTTTATCAAACAAGATCCTTCTTTATGTGGAGGATGAGATAATAATAGCGCTTGCAAAGAAGCGGGAACTTGAAAGATTCGGATACCGTGTCATTATTAGTAGTAACGGAAAAGATGCTGTAAAAGAAGCTATTGAAAATGACAGTATAGATCTAATACTTATGGATATTGATCTTGGTAAAGGGATGGATGGGTCTGAGGCGGCTAAGGAGATTTTATTAAAAAAGGATATTCCAATTCTGTTTCTCTCTTCCCACGGGGAATCTGAGGTTGTCAAAAAAACGGAATCTATCGGATCGTACGGTTATGTAGTAAAAAATTCACCAATTATGGTTGTTGTTAAAAGGGGAAAGACCTTACGGGGGCGGTCAGCTATCTCTCAAGTATGAAACGTGGTTGGTACACCTCGGATGGGGTTGTCTTCCTTGCAAGGCATGATCGCTTGACCAGTTCTTCCTGAATTTTCTCCAGCCTTTTTTCAGGGGAGTCATAGATCTATCCCAAAAAACCAATATCAAATACTGTACTTTTTTACTAAAATTAGTGTAGTATAACGCTACTACTATGAGGAGGATTATTTATATGAAAGTAACAACCGACTGTACCTGGATGGACGGAATGGCTTTTGAGTCTGTTATGGACGGACACAAAATAATAATAGATGCCAATCCCGAGGTTGGCGGAAAGGACAGGGGGCCACGGCCTAAGCCGCTGATGCTTCTGTCCCTGGCCGGATGCACCGGAATGGATGTGATCTCAATACTTGGCAAGATGAAGCAGCAGCCATCATGGTTCAACGTAAAGGTTGATGCGGACCAGACTGAAGAGCATCCGAAGCACTATGCAAAGATGGTGGTTATTTATCAGTTCAAGGCATCAGACAATCTGGACAAAGACAAGGTAGAAAAAGCAGTTATGCTTTCCCAGGAAAGGTACTGTGGTGTGAGTCACCTTCTGGCCAAAGCTGCCGAACTTGACCACAGAATCGAATATCTTTAAAGTTGTTACCTATGGATAATGAAACAAACAACTTTTTAAGACAACTTGAAGAAGAAAACGGCGGAAAGCTTACATTCAGAACATATGCTCTCTACCTCGGTTTTTCCGGGGAGGGAGTAAAAAATCTTGGAGGACTGTTTTATTCGGTTAACGGAAGACTGATCTTTGAGGATTTTGAAAAAGAGGGCGGTCTACTCGGACTACTGGCAAAAAGAAAGGACAAGTATCAAAAAACCAAGTTTTCCTTCTCCGCAGAAGAGATAACCGATGTATACACTGTTACACGTTCAGCAGCGCTCAGATCCATACAGGGGGGAAGGCTTCCTTCCGATATTCCCCCGGTTTCAAAGCTTCTGAAGATCCTCAGCCGGACGGTAACGCAGATACGTCTAGAAGACGGACAGGCGTACTATTTTGAAATGATCGATGAAAAACCCTTTAAACAATTCATATTTTCATGAATCAAATACAGCTGGGACCTTTAAACATCCCCGTATCACTGCTGACAGCCCTCTTTGCCCTTCTGTCCGGTTCATTGACGGTAATTGTTATCTTCAAGAGTAACAGGCAGATCCGCAGCCGGTTCTTTGACACCCTGAGCAGTGCTCTTGTTGTTGTACTTGTAACATGGAAGCTCTTTCCGCTTTTTTACAACATAAAGCTTGTAAAAAATCCCCTTGCCCTTCTCTATGCTCCCGGAGGACTGCCGGGAATTGTAACCGGCATTGTTCTTGGGTTGGGCTTCTACGGTTTTAAAGCAGCAAAGACCGAAAAAAACAGCAGGAAAACTTTTCTTATTATTCTCCTCACCTTTACTGCCTCATCCATAGTTTCCGGATTATTTTTTTCTACAGCTTACAGCAGTCTGAATCCAAAAGAAACACAAAAGCACGCTTATATTTTTTCTGCAGAAGATGCTGACGGAGAAAAGGTAACGCTGAATGATTTCAAAGGGAAAACGGTAATTCTTAACTTCTGGGCAACATGGTGCCCTCCCTGCAGAGGAGAACTTCCCCTCCTCACCTCATTCGCGGAAAATCTCCCGGCTGGTACGGTTCTGTTGGGAGTAAATGCAACTTCATCAGAGAAGTCAATCGAAACAGTAAAAGCTTTTGCCGAAAACAAGGAAATCAACTTTCCGGTTCTGTTTGATTCCGATGGAAAAATTGCAGCGGCATACAGCATTAAAACACTGCCGACAACAATTATTATATCCAATGAGGGTAACATTACCAGAAGGAAAACCGGTGCTGTAGACCATTACTGGCTGCGTTCACAACTTCCGGAATAATACGGGCTTTATTACTATTCTTTTTATCCAGTCAAAAAAACGCTTTATAACCGATCCCGGGGCAATATCCTCTCCCGCTGCAACAGGATAGGAAGAAACAACTTTATTATTAATACGTACTTCGAGCTGTCCAATCTCATCCCCTTTATGTACAGGAGCAATAACCGGCCGGTGCAGGTTAAAAACAAGATGAGTAACATATGCCGCTTCTCTGGGCAGCGTTACCGGGATCATATCCGGATAAGCGAGTTTGAGACTGTTTTGCCTTCCTCCGTAGACCTCAACTGTTTTAAACGCTGATGGATCGGGGACATAATTAGTGAACCGGTAGAATCCATATGAAAGAAGATTGACTGCATCAATTGCACGGCTTAAAGAACCATCATGTGTATTTTCCCCTGGTCCACCTAAAAGAACTGCTACCAGCCTTCTGCCGTCCACCTCTGCAGTTAAAGCAATATTGTACCCCGATTCATCAATATAACCGGTTTTTAGACCGTCAGCCCACCGGTATCTTCCCAGCAGGTTATTCCTGTTGCTCTGTTTTATGGGACCGTAGGCTGACTTCTCCCCTTCAGGAATGTTACTTGCTTTGGGATAGGTAAACATGGAGAGAGAATGCAGCTCTTTAAGTGCTTCGGGGTGGAGCTTTACGTAGGTAACACAGAATGACGCAAACTCCTTTGCAGTTACCCTGTTGTTTTCATCAAGCCCCGATGCATCTGCAAAGTGCATTCGTGTAAACCCCATGGTACGAACTTCTTTATTCATCATTGCAACAAAATCATTTACCGACCCCGCCACGAGATCCGCCAGGGCAATTGCAGCATCGTTCCCCGAAGGAACCGCCAACCCCTTCATCAGATCCAGAACCGAAACCCTTTGTCCCTTCTCCAGAAACATAAGTGAAGAATGGGGAGGCAGCGATCTGAAATCGGCACGACTGTCAATAGTTACAATCTGATCTTTGGAAATTTCCCCTTGAGCAATAGCTTTGTAAACAAGATGCAAAGTAACAAGTTTGGTCATGGAAGCCGGAGGTATCTCGAGATTACCGTTTTTCTCAAAAAGAACAGCTCCGGTACCTGCATCAAGAAGTACCGCAGAGGTACAGTTCACATCAGGGAGTATTGGAGATGTACTTTCAGCAGCGAGACTGCCTGCCAGCAGCAGTACAGCCAGTAACGATACTGCAGTCTTTATGGAATTTTTCATATAAAACCTGAATACGAAGTATATTTGCCCACCACTATAGCCGCACAGAGAATCCTTTGCAAGAGGTCCTGGTGTAAAGTATTTCCCGATTATATTGTACTGCGGCTGTAAATGATTTATACTTGCGCCGGGAGGGAGTATGACTACAGATAACAATGAAGAGAAAATAGGGCAATGGCTTGTAAATGCCGGGGCAATGACTCAGGACGATGTTGAAGCTGTTCTTGAAGAACAGAAAAATGGTAATGACAGCCTTTTCGGAATTATAGCCATGGAGAACGGCTTTATTGATCCTGAAATTCTCCTTACCTATGCTGAGCTAAAAGGATTATAGTATGAAACTGTCTGAAAGCAACTTTAAGGAGCTGGTTCTTGAGGTAAAGAAAGCCGGTAATTACGCTGCGGATGAACAGAAAAATGTTGTCAGAAATTTTAAACCCGATGGTTCTGTATTAACAGCAATAGATACCAGACTGGATTCTCTTTTAACGCAAACAATAGAAAAACTCTTTCCAGGCTGCCGGATTGTGAGTGAAGAAAACCCTGTAGATCTGAAAGATCCGGCGGAATGGACTTTTACTGTGGATCCGATAGATGGAACGGACTCCTTCAGTCAAAGCATGCCGGGGTGGTGTGTTGCTGTGGGGATCCTGGACAGGAATATGAATCCGTCAGGAGCAGTCATCTATGCTCCAACCTGGGGAGTCAAAGGGGGGACGCTTCTTACACTTGCTCCGGGAGGTGATCTTTTCATAAACGGTGAAAAATACATCCCTGTGCAAAAAGAAGAGGATCACCCCTTCCAGATAATGTCAGGATCCAAGATCCACCGCTACTTCGACTACCATGATTTCAAGTGGAAGATACGTACAACCGGCAGCGGTGTTCTCAACATCATCGGTCAGGTGATCCACAGTGCTGTCGGGGGGACACTGCTTACCCCGTGTTATATCTGGGATATGGCAGCTGCTCATGCAGTTATAAAAAAGGCCGGCTTTAACCTGGAGTATCTTTCCCATAAAACGATAGATTATGAGTACCTTGCACAGCGTAAAAAGGCAGAAGATTATCTTATTGCAGGGTCTCAAGAGATACTTGCTATAATCAGAAGGGACTTTAAAACCCGGAAATAATCGTCGGTTAAACAGTACTTTCAATCTTTCTGATTTTTTTCACAATTAACCGGTAAACTCGTTTCCTACCTTCCGGGCCCGTTCCGCCTTGTCCAGGTTTATTCCCAGAAAAAGCCCCGTCTCAACAAGAATATTCCAGCCTGCAGCAAGCTCAACATAGTTTTGGTAAAACCCCGCTTCCGGAATTTTTATAGTCGGAAAGCGTGTCTGTCTTGATGAAACAGCTATAATTGAAAGACCCACTCCCCCGGAAAGGCATGCTTCAAACTTTTCCTCCTCCTCCTCGAAGGGATCTATGACAATAACCACATCACTGCTGTCCATGACCTCTTCGATGCCGTGGACAGCATAGGTACCTTCAAGAAAATCAGATTTTTTATGGGTTATCTCATTGGTTTTAAGCGTCAGCTCCTCTGCAACACCGTTGTTTCTTCCTGCAAAATAGATGGTTCCTGCTCCGGCTATTTTTTTAACTATACCACTGTCAATGGGAGTTTCCAGAGCATCGGTAACCGCTTGGCCTGCGGCATCGAGATCATTCAGAGACCTGCCTTCGTATGCTGTAAAGAGGGCATCATAAAACAATGCCTGTTCTGCGACACTTTTGGTTGCGGCAACCGCATTCTCGTTTCCACAGGACAGGACAAAGGTTCCGTTGGAAAGTTCTTCCAACGGAGTGCTGCCATGGGCAGTAATTCCATAGAGACTTCTGTTTCCTTCATCTTTAAGTTTCCTGAAAAGCCGTATAAGTTCCTTTGTCTTACCTGAATTTGACATTCCGAATACCGCTGCATTTTTTAAGTCATACTCAAGAGCCTGGGTCCCGCCGTCGGTAAAAACGGCAAGGTCTGTTCCTGTCTTGAGCATAGTATAGATTGCCCGTTTGGCAGGGAAGATTCTGCTGCTCCCCTCTCCGGTTAAAAAAACCTTCTTGTCCTTTGAAAGGCTGCTTGTGTATCGGTCTGCCTCAAGCTTGTTGAATCTTTTAAAC
>QNBL01000173.1 GCA_003641695.1 Spirochaetota bacterium | reverse complement strand
CTTAAATTCGTCGAATCTCTCCTTGGAAAGAAAGGGTACGAGGTCCGTACTGCGGAGGATGGTATTGCTGCCCTCGATATCGTCAAGGAGTATAAACCGGATGTTATTTTTGTTGATCTTGTTATGCCCTATATACGGGGGGAAAAACTTGTCTCAATACTGAGAGCGTTCGATGAACTTAAGGATACAAGGATTGTCATCCTTTCCGGGATTGCCGCGGAGATATCCAGTGATCATGTCGATTTCGGAGCGGATGCCTGTATTGCGAAGGGACCTTTCAACAAGATGGGAGAGCACATTACCGGTCTTCTCAATGGTTTCGAATCGGGGAGTATCTCAGGCCCTGTTAAAGAGGTTATCGGAACCGAGGATGTTTACAAGCGTGCCATAACTACTGAACTTATTGCCGGTAGACGGCATTCGGACATCATCATAGATTCCATATCTGATGGAATTCTGGAGTTAAATAAGGATTTCCGTATTGTTTATGCCAATAATGCGGCAAAAACGATTCTAAAGGTGGATGAGAAAACACTTATTACTTCCCGCTTTTCTGAACTCTGTATTCCTCAAAACGGTAAGGTGATGGAAGATTACTTCAAGGGAATCAGGGAGCAGAAATCCCTTGATCCGGTTGTTGTTGTAAGGGATGGTTTATTCCTTGAGGTAAATATCCGCCATATTATAACGGAAACGGATGAATCCTACATTGTCATTATGAGGGACGTTACCCATTTAAAGCAAGAGCTTATAGCCAAGGAAAAGTTGATTAAAGAGGTATTTCACAGGGTAAAAAATAACCTTGCACTTATATCAAGTATCGTGAATCTTCAGATTGGAGACACCGATGATGAACATATCCGGGATGTCCTCTATACTCTTAAAAGCAGGATGGATTCAATAGCTCTTGTTCATAGCCAGATTTACAAAGGAAATGATTTTGACTATCTGGATTTTGTAGATTTTGCCGAGAGCCTTTTCTCTTCAATTGTTTATTCAGAGATAGGTCAAGGAAAGTATGTAGTCTATAATCTGGATCTTCCAAGGGCCAATATCGATATAGATACTGCGATCCCTCTGGGACTGATAATTACAGAATTGATTTCAAATACCATCAAGTATGGATTTACCGGTGAAAAGGGGGGAGAAATAACATTGAGCGGCAGTATTTCAGGGGAAACCATGTCTGTTGTGTATAAGGACAACGGTACAGCCGGAGAGGAATACTTTTCCTTTGAGCATTCTTCTCTTTTAAGCCTTCAGCTGCTGAATGCCCTCTGTTCTCAAATAGGAAGTGAAATAACTTTCAAAAATAATGGCGGAGCAGAATACCGTTTCTCCATTCCGGTTGTTAAAGCCTGAGAAATACCTTCTCACTTTTGTTGTGTCAAAAGAATAAAAAAACAGCCCTGTTCGGGGCTGTTTTTTGTTAGCAACCTTTCCGAAAAGAACTGTTATTTCTTTACGGCAAGTTCGGTTTCAATATCGAAAAAGACCGCCTTTGAAAAATCAACGGTAAAGAAAGCCTTCTGGTCCACTTCCAGAGCGACATCAGGTGCAACTCTTGCAATAAACTGATGCTTTCCAGTGTACAGATACAGATGTATTTCTGCTCCGAGAGGCTCTATTACGGTTACGTTGGCATTCATTGTTGTGCCTTTCTCTTCTGTGGGGTGATATGCCAGATCTTCCGGCCGGATTCCGAATATTATATTCTTTCCTACGTAGGGTTTCAGATATCCTGCATCCGGAACAGCCACCTTGAAACTTCCTTCGTCAATCATAATTTTTCCGCCTTCTTCAGTCACAGTGACCTGGAGGAAATTCATTGGAGGTGATCCGATGAATCCTGCTACGAACTTGTTTACAGGCTGATTGTAAAGTTCCAGGGGGGAGCCGATCTGCTGGATAAGCCCGTCTTTCAGTACAACGATCTTGTCAGCCATGGTCATGGCTTCCACCTGGTCATGAGTAACGTAAATCATGGTTGCTTTGAGCCTGTTGTGGAGACTTGAAATCTCGGCACGCATCTGTACCCGAAGTTTTGCATCAAGGTTCGAAAGAGGTTCGTCAAAGAGGAACACTTTCGGCTGCCGAACGATCGCTCTTCCTACTGCAACGCGCTGCCGCTGCCCTCCGGAAAGAGCTTTCGGCTTTCTGTCAAGCAGCTCTTCGATATCCAGAATTTTGGCTGCTTCGTTCACTCTCTTTGCAATCTCTTCTTTTGAGAACTTTCTAATCTTGAGACCAAATGCCATGTTGTCATACACAGTCATGTGGGGATACAGCGCATAGTTCTGAAAAACCATTGCAATATCCCTGTCTTTAGGGGGAACATCGTTGACCAGTTTATTGTCAATGTACAATTCCCCCTCGGTAATGTCCTCAAGACCCGCGATCATTCTTAAGGTAGTCGATTTTCCGCAGCCCGAAGGACCAACGAGAACTACGAATTCCCTGTCATTCACCGTAATGTTGGCGTTATCTACCGCCCGGACATCACCATCGTAAACCTTTCCAATACCTTTCAATTCAACTGTTGCCATAAATACCTCCGAAAATTATCTTATGGTCTTAGAGTAATATGGAATACCCCGGTTGTCAATCAATTACTTTACTTTGTTCAGGGTTTTGTCTTTCCCAGTTAGTAACTGCATCTTTGAGTTCGCGGTTCTGAGGATCTTCAGCCGTAATCTTTTCTAGAAGCCAGGGTTTAATAATCTGGTCTTTGATAACCGGCCAGTTTGCAGGAACAGGGAAGGGGTAAACTATGGCATTCTCTGGAGGAATGTGTCCCATAAGCGCAGGGTACAGCTTGGGGAGCACCGTATTGTTTACTGTTTTAAGGGATGAAAATCCCTGTCCTATACCAAAAATACGTATTCTTTTATGCATTGATGCTTCGAGAAGTTTTTCCTGGGTCTCTGTTTTAAAGAACCAGGAAAGGAATACCCCTGCTTCTTTCTTGTGTTCTGCATTTTTAGGAATACCTGCAAAGAGAATGGAATTCAATGCATACACTTTATCCCCGGAAGAGAGCCACCTGAAATCGAGATTCTCTCTTTTTTCAGGAGGGAGTGTAAAGAATGAGTTTATATCTGAGTAGGCAAAGGCAATCCTTCCCTGATTGACAAGTTTCGGCCTCGGATCGTAGAGAAATTTCTCCTCAAATTCCCTTTCTGCATCCATCCCCTTGTTAACTGTTTTAATCCAGTCCTTTATGGAGGAGACTGTTTTTTCAAGATTTTCATCGTTCCAGGAAAGGATATTCCCGAGCTGCTTGAAATCAGTGTTGTTAAGTACCGCCATCTGGTAAATGCTCTCTTTGCTCCATAATGGAGAGAATCCTTCTCTTGTGAATGATTTAGTGCTGCTCTCGTTAATTAATGAGGATGCTTTTTTTAAATTATCCACGTTCATAAAGAATGGTTCGATATACTCGGACTCCAGTCTTTTTTTAAAGTAGATTAAAGGCAGATTAAAAGAGACAGGGAGAAGATTCGTATGCTCTTCGTGGGTTCCCAGGTCAAGCAGATCTTCGTAGAAAAGGGAGGGATTAATACGCTGGTTTTTAAACAGGGAATCAAGGGATCCGAACAGCGGAGCAGTTCGGGAGGAATTGAGATATTCGTCGAAGACCAGATCTACCGGTGTTTGTGCTGATACAAGCTCTGTCCCCGGGGAATCACGGTATTCTATTTCTATCTTGACTGTATCGTTAGTGGCGTTGAACTCCTCCACATAGGCTGCTATTTCTGGTCTGTTTGTCCAGAGAGTGACCATGCGGCGGGATGATCTGCTGCAGGAAATGAAAAGTGAAACTGCTACAAGTATTAGAATGGTAATTTTCTTCATATCTGAACACTCTAAAAGTGTGGGGGTGTATTGTCAATCCCAATTGCCTTGTGGATAATAAGGAATGTTTTACTCGTATAAAAAGTATCTTAAAAAGATGTATGGCAAAGCTGCCTACCGGGTTTCAGTAGACGGCGGATTTTCATGCCCCAACAGAAACAAGGATGGAAGCGGAGGATGTACCTACTGTGATGAACTGGGGGCAGTTGCTGTGTATCAGCGGACCATGGAAGCTGATCTTGCCCACAACGGGGAAACATCTGGATGGAAAGAGCTCATCCTGCCCGGGAAAACATCGGTTTTTGCAATGGAGCAGAGGAAGGCAAAAATAAAAGAACAGGTGGAGGAGGGGCTGCGGTTTCTTAAAAGACGCTACAATGCTGAATATTTTATACTCTACTTTCAGGCTTTTACCGGGACTTTTGCACCTGTATCTGTTTTAAAGGAGCTCTATGATTATGGTTTGTCTTTGGCAGAGTTCAGAGAACTGGTCATCTCCACCAGACCTGATTGTGTGTCACCGGCGGTCGCTGATTTACTGGTATCGTACAAAGCAGATGATCTGGATGTGTGGGTTGAGCTGGGGCTTCAGAGTGCCCATGACAGTACCTTGCAAAGAGTAAACAGGGGGCATACAAGAAAGGAGTTTGAAAGAGCATTTGAACTTTTAAGAGAAAGGGGAATCAAGATAACCGTACATCTCATTTTCGGTTTGCCCGGGGAGAACCGCCGGGAGATCATGGAGACGGTAGATTACCTTGCCCGCCTGAAACCTGAAGGGATAAAAATACATAACCTGCACATTCCCGTCCGCACAGCTCTTTTTGAAGAATATAGTTACGGTGAGCTTACTGTTCCTTCAGGCATGAGGCATCTTTCATATACCATCGAGGCATTGGAAAGGCTTCCCGATACCATAATAATACACCGCTTAACCTGTGATACTCCTGAACATCGTCTTGGGGCTCCAAGGACTTTCTTTAAAAAAGGATCCTTTCTTACCATACTCCGCAGCCAGATGGAACAGAGGGGGAGTTTTCAGGGAAAACGCTCTATGAGCTCTCATTGACAGGAGCCGGGTTTTACCATACATTTAACGTATGAGTAAAGAAAATAGTGTTGAACCAAAGGGTTCTATGGGTTTTTTTCAGAAGCTTCTCAGCTTTTTCGCGGGGTCTGATCCTGATTCGGAAAAAAAGAGAAAACTAAAGGAAATTGCCAAAGAGCTCAAGAAACAACGGTTTAACTTTTACAAGGTAAAAAGTGGGCAGGTTCAGCCTCTCTTTGCCAAGTTTTTTTATGAGATTTATAAGAATATAAGCCCCTCTCAGGTTTTTCTTGAGAATGCCCAATCTTCTGCGGTCTTGAAATTGCTGGTAATTGATTCTTTTCTGCCCCCGAAGGTTTTGGAGCTCAGGGAAAGGTTTGATGAAGAGTACATCAAAGAGCGTTCACAGCAGGTTGAGCCCAAAGCTCTGGCAACTGAACTGAAAGATAACCTTGTTTCCTACTATGCAGCTTTTACCGGTGATATAGTCAGTGAAATTGAAAAGATATATAACCTGGTTGTTGCCTTTACTGATTTTACAGGATTTGATTATTTTTTCATGCTTAAAAAATTTGATTCAGGTATGCCTGAAAGAGACTTTGTATATATTCCAAAATTTGAAGCAATAAACGGGGAATATGTAGTAGAGGATTTAAAAGACTTTTTAGACCTTATATCAGGTATCAGCATTTCTGCTCCCTGGGATAACCTCTTCGATATTCTGAAAAACTACAAGAATACAGAAGTTATAGACAGAGCTGCATGGAAAAAGATATTGAAAAATATTGCGGCTGTTACAAAAGAGAAAACTCTTCTGCTCATGGTCCGGCACATAGACAGTAATCCAGACTATGTCCCCAGGGTGTATTCCTCCGGGGAGAGAATTGTTGAGGATCATCTGACAAAGATAAAATCCCAGGCGGAGATAACCCTTCAGAAAATAATGAAGGAGAAGCGGACAAAGAAGATTGATGCCCTCCTTATGAAGGTTTTCGGTACTACGGCTGTTTCCAGAATGAAGAATTATACTGAAAAGGCGAATATTCCATTTTCCAAGAAGATGCTGGGCGGTTTTATCTATGTTGCTCCGGCAAATTATCTTAAGGCTTTTCTTCTTGATTATTATAAAAGGGATATTAAGAATCTTGTGGATATCCTCCTTATACAGGGCAAGTGGGCG
>QNBL01000172.1 GCA_003641695.1 Spirochaetota bacterium | reverse complement strand
CTCGCAGGGTATATCGCTGATTTTCAAAAAGAGAATCCCAATATTACGGTGAAACCGGTATTCTCCGGCGGTTATGGGGATGTAAAAACTGCAGTTCAAACAACTTTTGAAGGCGGCGGGAAAGCACCTGCCATGGCAGTCATGCTTGCAACAGATCTTTATGATCTTATCAATGCCGGTTACATTCTGCCCCTTGACAACCTCTTGGCCAAGGTTCCGGATAAAGCAGGTTATCTGAACGATATATTCCCCTCTTTCCTTGAAAATTCAAAGTACAATGGAAAATTGTGGAGTATTCCTTTCCAGAGAAGCGCAGTAGTGATGTATTACAATAAGGATCTCTTTAAGGAAGCCGGTCTGGATGCACCTGACAGCTGGGATTCTCTTGCCGCTGCAGCACAAAAACTGACCATTCCCGGTAAACGGTGGGGAATCGAATGGCCCTCCGGATGGCCTTACTGGCTTTTTCAGCCCCTTGCAATCGGTGCAGGACAGAATATAGTCGGCGATAGTGACACTGAAGTTATCTTTGACAATCCGAAAGTGATAGATGCAGTTAACTTTTACATTTCCCTTTCAAAGAAATATAAGGCAACACCTGCCGGAGTACAGGGCAGCTGGGGTGCAGTACCGACAAATTTTGCCAACGGCAGCACTGCCATGATTGTACATTCCACCGGAAGTTTAACCGGAATCATCAAGCAGGCCGGATTTGACGTTGGAGTAATGCCAATCCCCGGTAAGAAAAAAGGAACATATGCCAGCGTTCCCGGAGGTGGTAACTTTTACCTCCTTAAAGGAGCTTCTGATGCTGAGCAGGAAGCAGCAATCAAATTTGCCTATTTTGTTACTCAACCGAAATACGCAGCTGATTTCAGCACCAAAACAGGGTACATTGCAGTACGTAGGAGCGCTTACAACGAACCTGTCATGAAGGATTATCTTGCAAAAGTTCCGCAGGCGGCAGACACCCGGGATGCACTGAAATACGCCGGAAAAGAGCTTTCCCTTCAGGATCTCGGAGAAGTCAGGAATATATTCCATAAAAATCTTCAGGCAGCCTACTCAGGAACCGTTACAGCTGCAGAAGCCATGGCTAAAGCACAGCAGGAAGCTGATGCAGCCCTGAAAGATTTCAAGTAAAAACTTTACCGGGAGTCGTGTACCGCTCCCGGATACTTTAACAAAAGAAAGCAGTCATGAAACAAAAAAAATTATTACCGTACCTTTTAATATTTCCAACTTTTCTCTTTGTCTCGGTATTTACGGTATGGCCGACACTGTTATCGTTAAGTAAAAGCTTTTTCAAGCAGCGCCTTAACATTGCAAAATACCGGGAACCGGTGTTTAACGGGATACAGAACTATTCGGAATTATTTCATAATCACGAGTTTATCAACGTCCTGTATAACACCCTCATTTACGTACTCGGAACGGTACCGCTCACAATCCTCGCAGCTTTTATCCTCGCTCAACTGTTAAATAACAAGTTTAAAGGTATTGGTTATTTCAGGCTTGCTTTTTTTCATCCGAGTATTCTTCCCATGGTAAGCGCAGCAACAATATGGATGTTCTTTCTTACTCCGGATTACGGTTTATTTAATACCAGTCTTTCTTTATTGGGATACTCCGGTCCACAGAACTGGACGGCAAACCCCAACCTTGCACTATTTGCAGTCATGATTATCGCCTTCTGGAAAAATGCCGGTTACTACATGATTTTTTATCTGGCAGGGCTTCAGAACCTTCCTGCAAGCATCTATGAAGCTGCAAAACTTGACGGAGCAGGTTACCTGCGAACAACATTTTCCATCACCCTGCCCCTTTTAAAGCGGTCAACACTTTTCATTTCTACGATAGCCTTTATCAGTGCATTTCAGACGATTGATCATATTTTTGTTTTGACAAAAGGGGGGCCCAGCGGGAAAAGCACTGTCCTTCTCTACTACCTTTGGCAGACCAGATTCGAAAATCTTGATGTCGGTAAAGCCTCTGCAGTCACCATTATCCTGGTAGTAATCCTTCTTGCCTTTACCATGTCTAACATTGTACTTTCGGAAAAAAAAGAGGTTCCCCGTGGCTAAAAAACATATTAAACAGACAATACTGTTCCTTGTTATTCTCTTTTTCGCCCTGTTATGGATTGCTCCGGTAATCTGGTCATTTGTTGCATCAACAAGGCCGTTAAGCGATCCTATGGGCCGTGGAGACGTATGGTTTGGTCATGGCCTTTCTTTGGGGAGTTACGCGAAAGCTTTTTCCCTTGCACCTTTTGGAAGGTACTATCTGAACACCTTTATCCTCGTAACAATGGTACTTGGAGTCCAGCTTGTCACGGTAACACTAGCTGCTTTTGCCTTTACCTATTATGATTTCAAAGGTAAAAAATTTCTTTTTACCTATATATTACTTCAAATGATGATTCCCACAACAGCATTACTCGTTCCCAATTTCAGCACCATCCGGACTTTAAAAATATACGACACCATCCTTGCAATAGGGATACCGTATTTTGGTTCAGCATTTGGTGTTTTCCTCCTGCGGCAGGCGTTCTTAAGCATACCGGGATCTTTGGTGGATGCAGGAATAATAGATGGATGTGCGTGGTGGCAGCTTATCCGGCATATTTACATCCCCTCAGCAATCCCGACATTCACTGCCTTTGCCATCTCGTCCATAAGCTGGCACTGGAATGAATTCCTCTGGCCGCTTATCATTACCAAATCTGATGCCTCCAGACCCCTTACCGCCGGACTCGTGCGGTTTACACAGTTGGGAGAAATGGGAGCTCAATGGTCGCTTCTCTCTGCCGCAACAATGCTGGTGATCTTTCCCCTTCTCATAGCTTTCCTTATTTTTCAACGAAAATTTATCCAGGGTTTTCTACACTCGGGACTAAAATAATATTTCACGAGGAGCATAACATGAACAATCAGTTCAAAATTTTATTTCTTATAGGCCGCCCTGCGGCTGGAAAAAGCGAGATTATTGACTACTTAAAAAAAACTCCCCTTGAAAGCCGTATCGAAAGGTTTCACATTTCGGAATTTGAAGAAATCGACGACTTTCCCATGCTTTGGACATGGTTCGAAGAGGACGAGATTCTTGAACAGATGGGAAAGAAACGGCTTCATACCGATAAGCAAGGTTACTTCAACGAGGTTTGGCTCTGGGATGTGCTTATTCGCAGGATGGAGCTGGAATATGAAAAAAAGCTTCATGATACCCCGAAGTACGAAGAAACCCATACCGTCATAATGGAATTTGCCCGGGGTTCGGAACATGGAGGATTTCGAAGAGCTTTTGACAACTTTACTCCGGATATTTTAAAGAAAGCTGCCGTTCTCTATCTCGGAGTTTCCTTTGAAGAATCCCTTCGTAAAAACAGAAAACGCTATAATCCCGACAGGCCTCACAGTATACTGGAGCACAGCCTTCCTGACGAAAAACTTATTAAAATATACAAGGAAAGTGATTGGGAAGAATTCAGTTCAGTACATAGTGACTACTTAGAAATACAAAACGTAAAAGTACCTTATATCGTTTTTGACAACAATGATGATGTTACCACAAAAGGGGGAAATTTGCTGGGTGAAAGGCTTGAGGGAGTACTCGGCAGCCTGTGGCGTAAAACAAACATGTAAAAGATATTGTTCTCCATTGCCCAAAACCTCCCTTGCTGATACCATTATCCCATGAATGTAGACAAGATGGTAGAAGCATTACAAGGAGCAGTAACGTTCCTTGGCATTACAGGATCCATTCAGCGGGAGGTTACGGGTCTTGCATATGATACCCGGGATGTGAAAGATGGTTATGCTTTTTTCGCCTTGAAGGGCATCCATACAGACGGCCACAGATTTATAACCGATGCCATCAAACACGGAGCATCGGTAGTATTTCACAGTGAGGATCTTGATTACTACAATACGGGAACTACCTACCTGAAGGTTTCAAACACCAGAACATGCATGGCGCCGGTATCAGCCTGTTTTTACGGTTACCCTTCGGAAAAGCTCACCTGTATCGGAGTCACCGGTACCGACGGGAAAAGTACAACAGTGTCGCTTTTGCATCAACTTCTCAGTTTAAGCGGTATTAAAGCAGGTTTTATTTCAACAGTTCAGTTTGATACCGGGGACGGAGCACAAAAAAATCATTACAGACAATCCACTCCGGAAGCAACAGAGATACACAAGATCCTCTGTGAAATGGTGGAAAACGGATGTACCCATGCAGTGATAGAGGCTACCTCCCACGGACTATCCCCCCTAAATAACCGGCTTGGTTCGATTGATTTTACCGCAGGTATATTGACGAACATCAGTCATGAGCACCTTGAGTTCCACAAAACCCTGGAAAGATACGTCGATGACAAAGCAAATCTTTTTAGACGTATAAAAGCGGAGAACGGATTCGGCGTAATCAACGGGGATGAACCCAGGAGAGCCTATTTTGCCTCAGCCTCCGCTGCTCCGGTCGTGTACTACAGTACAAAAGACAGGAATGCAGATATCTTTGCAGACGCTATTACCGAAACCCCCGCAGGGGAGAGTTTTACGATCCATGCAGAGGATTTTTCCGGTGAAGCAGACATAAATCTTCCGGGCATTTTTAACGTGGAGAATACTCTTGCAGCTGTTCTAACCGTTTCCCGGTTGACGGGTAAAAGTGTCAAATTCTGTATTCCGTTTCTTCCGCAGCTGCAGCCGGTTGCAGGACGAATGAATTTTATTAAAACAGGTAAAGATTTCAGAGTTCTCGTAGATTATGCTCACACCCCCGGAGCCTATCTCAAGCTGTTCCCTATTCTAAGGAAGAGAACTGAAGGTAGATTGATTGCCGTTTTTGGTTCAGCAGGAGAACGGGATACTGAAAAACGGCAGGTCCAGGGAGAGATAGCCTCCCGCTATGCCGATATAATCATACTGACTGATGAAGATCCCCGGGGAGAAAACCCGCAAAGGATCCTCGAAGACATAAAAGAGGGATGTAGGCAAAAAACAGAGGGAAAGGATCTTTTTCTTGTTCAAGACAGGAGAGAAGCGATAAAAGCAGCCATCAGGACCGCTGGAAAGGGAGATCTTGTCGTACTTTTAGGAAAGGGACATGAAAGCAGCATTATATACAGTAACGGGCCATCCCCATGGGACGAAAAAGCGGAAGCTGAAAAGGCGTTGGCTGAAACAGGAGTTTACTAGTGGAGAAAATTATAATTCTATACGGCGGGACCTCCGGGGAGCATGAGATTTCCCTCCGTTCTGCGGCATCTGTGTATAATCATCTGGATACCAAAAAATACGCTGTATCATGTATCGGTATTGATATTGACGGAAAGTGGTATTTTCAGGATGAGATTGTATTTTCGGCCGATGGTGAATCTCTGCTTATAAAGAAAGAGTTCCCTGTTGCTGTTTACCCTTCACAGGGACTTTTTACCGGGAACATGCTTATTCCAGCCGATTTCATATTCCCTGTTCTCCACGGAGTTTCAGGAGAGGATGGTACGGTACAGGGACTTCTGGATATGATACATATACCCTATGCCGGCAGTGGTATCCTCGGGAGTGCGGCAGGGATGGACAAGATAGTATCCAAGATGCTCTGGCAGCATCAGGGACTGCCTACCGTTCCTTTCACCGAAATCCGGAGTATTTCAGACAGCAGAATAAAAGAAGCCTCCGCTGAATACGGCTTTCCGGTTTTTATAAAGCCCGCAAGAGCAGGATCTTCCGTTGGTGTCAAAAAAGCCGTAAACCGAAATGAACTTATGGAATGCATACAGCATGCTTTTCAGTTTGACACCAAACTTGTTATTGAACCCGCTATTACCGGGAGGGAAATTGAATGTTCGGTAATGGGAAACAGGGAAGTTGAAAGTTTCCCCCCCGGAGAAATAATACTGGAGAAAGGCTTCTATGATTATGAAAGCAAATATCTTTCCGGTAACAACGCACGAACCGTTGTTCCAGCCTCCCTCAGCACCGATGTAAAAGAATCTGTTGAGGACTATGCAAAAAAAGCCTTTTTTACTGTCGGGGCTCAGGGATTTGCAAGGGTAGATTTTTTTATTGAGGAATCCACCGGACAGATACTGCTGAATGAGATAAAT
>QNBL01000171.1 GCA_003641695.1 Spirochaetota bacterium | reverse complement strand
ACAATAACCGCTTTCTGTTCATACCAGGCAATATCGTAGGCTATGGGGAGTTGATTTATATCATCCAGCCCCATTATCTCCTTCAATTTTAAGGCTATAAGAACCAGAGAGTAGGAATCGTTGCACTGTCCGGCATCAAGAACTCTCGGTATTCCGTTTATATCTCCCAGGTTTAGTTTGTTGTACCGGTATTTTGCGCAGCCGGAGGTAAGGATAACTGAATCTTCAGGCATGGATTCTGCAAAGTCCGTGTAGTAGTTTCTCCCTTTCTGCCTTCCGTCACAGCCGCTCATAACGACAAATTTTTTAATGGAACCTGTTTTAACTGCATCCACTATTTTATCGGAGAGATCAAAGACCTGCTTGTGGGCAAACCCTCCTACTATGCTTCCGGTTTCTATCTCTGTCGGCGGTTTGCAGGATTTTGCACGTTCTATCAGCGGGGTAAAATCCTTGGTGCCATCTTTATCCGGAGTAATATGCGGAACTCCGGGGTACCCTGCCATTCCGGTTGTAAAAATCCGGTCCCTGTAGGAATCTTTTACCGGAACAATACAGTTTGTTGTCATAAGAATAGGTCCATTAAAGGATTCGAACTCTTTATCCTGTTTCCACCATGCATTTCCATAGTTTCCGTGGAAATGTTTGTATTTTTTAAAAGCGGGGTAGTAGTTGGCTGGCAGCATTTCGCTGTGGGTATACACCTCCACCCCCGTTCCTTCGGTTTGTTTAAGAAGCTGCTCCATATCCTTGAGATCATGGCCCGAAATAAGAATTCCCGGTTTGCTTCCAACCCCAATATTAACCGTTGTCATCTCCGGATTTCCGTAACTTCCGGTATTTGCTTCATCAAGAAGAGCCATGGCGGTTACCCCGTATTCTCCTGTTTTGAGAACCATGTTTATCAACGCTTCCACCGAAAGATCTTTTGTTGTTGCAGACAGCGCTTCCATCATAAAGCCGTAAAGAGATTCATCCTCCCTTCCAAGAACTGCAGCATGTTCTATATAGGCCGCCATCCCCTTTAGTCCGTATATGATCAGCTCCTTCAGCGATCTTATATCTTCGTCTTTTTCAGACAGAACTCCGACTTCCTGTGCTTTTTCAGTAAATGAACTCTCATCATCGCTTATCCAGGTTGCCGCTTCATGAAGAATGGGAGGGAGCTCGTTCCCTGACATTAAAGATTTTTTAATTTCAACAGCCTGTTTAATAAGCTTGGTAAATCTATCGTTATCAAAATTGGCATTGGTAATGGTGGCAAAAAGAGCCTCGGCCACAAACCGGCCTGTGCTGTTATCAAGTTCTCCTTTCCGGTATAATGCTTCTCCGTAGATTGCGATTCCTTTCAGGTTGTAGATCAGTAGATCCTGCAGTAAAGATGTTTCTGGAGTCTTGCCGCAGACTCCTCTTATTGTACAGCCGGTATTTTTTGCCGCTTCCTGGCATTGGTAGCAAAACATTCCCATAGTTTTCTCCTGTTTTCAAGTAAGATGCTTTATAATTAATACTTTTTTAGTTATATTTATGTAACCGATGTTACGGTTTTGGAAAAAATAAAAAAAAATAAATATGAATGAGGATACAATGATGAATAATTTGCTACTCCCATGCAATATTTTCACTTCTCTGTGCAGTATGAGCCATAACGATCTAAATAAAAAAGAAGGGTTCACTGTCAAATACTTCCAAAAGAATGCTATAATCGCGATGCAGGGGGAAGAGTACCGGAATCTTCTTGTAGTTCTTGAGGGGACAGCAGGTACTGAGATGCTGGATCCCACAGGACGGAGAATAAAGCTGGAAACTTTTTTTCCTGGAGCTCCCCTGGCTCCGGGGATTCTTTTTGCAAAAGACAACAGGCTGCCTGTGACCATAGAAGCAGAATCAGACAGTGCTGTTTTAGCAATAAGTAAAAGAAGTCTTTTGTCGTTGCTTAATAATGATCCCGCTTGTCTGGAGTTTTATATGTCCCTTATGGGAGATAAAATAGTACTTTTGGCTGAAAAGCTGCGGCTTATAAAATTCAGTTCCCTGCAGCAGAAAATAGCCGGTTACATTCTTAATCAAATGGACTGCCAGCATTCTGCAGATATACAACTTCCTTATTCGAGAGAATACATGGCTGATCTGTTCGGGGTTGCCCGTCCCTCTTTGTCCCGGGAACTCTCGAGACTTTCCCATGCCGGAATTATCGAACTACAGAAAAAACGGATTCTCGTACGAAAAAAGATGGCTCTCGAGTACATTCTCGAGGGGAAATACGGGAGACTCCTGGATGGAGAAGAGTTTTAGCTCCGTTGTTGTTGAGCTCTTGGATTCTTGCAATACCAAGAAATGATGTATGTAAAGCTGAGACAGGAACAATAAACAGAATTCTTGATTTTTCCGGAGACAAACGTAAAAAGGAATAACTGATCGAGTTTTTGCTGCATGTGGAAATGCAGTCACCGCAAAAGGGTACAGGTAAAACCTGCTTTACCCGATTTCATGTTTTCAATAAGTCTAATTTTCATGGTAGTTATTCTGTCTGTAGTTTAGCTCTCCAGTTGATCCAGACAGCGCTGAAAACAGCAAATATTGCTAAAAGCCCGATCCCGACGGAAGGGTCCCCGAAAGCTCCGGTGAAAAGAGCCATGATAAACCCAATAATGACAGCGGTGGACCACATTATTTTTAGATTCAGCATTGCTGTAAAGGCATCTATTCCAAGTGTGATGTTAAAAAGGGATTCTCCCCCTATTCCGAAAAGAGCGGCAGCCACCATTCTGGCTGCTATGGGGTCAATTGTTTTCCACCCAAGAATATGCATAAACCATGTCGGGGCAAAAAAAAGTGGCAAGGCAAAGGATATATCAACAATAAAATGGATAACAAACCATATCTTCAATCCTTTCTGTATGTGACTATCGTGCTTACTATTCATCAAAATCCTCCAATATGGTATAAGTATAGAGGATTAATAAGGCAGAGGTAAACTATTGAGGAACGATTATAGCAAAGACATTCTATTGTATCAAAATAATGAAATAACCGAATATTACTTATATACAAAGCTTTCCCGGGGGTAGAAGCATGATAACCAGTATTCTGGATTTACCTTTTTATGCAGCGGATAAATTTGGGGATAGGATCTCACACAAGACAAAGAATAAAGGGAACCAAAACGTAAGAACGTTCCGTCAAACCGCCGAATTGGTAAAAATCCTGGCATCAGGATTTTCTGCTCATGGAGTTTCAGCGGGTGACCATGTTGGATTCTTTGTCAATAACCGGTATGAATGGATTCTTACAGACTTTGCTCTTATGGGGCTGAAAGCGGTAACGGTTCCCCGGGGATCAGATACTACCCCGAGGGAGGTAAAGTTTATCTTTAATCACTCGGATTCACGTTTTCTTATTGTGGAGAATGTTTTCCAGCTGACTGATCTTGATGATGTGTTTGGAGAGAGTGATTGGAAACAGGCAGAAAAAATCTTTGTTGTTGATTCTGCAGGAAGGGAAGGGCTTTCCGGACATTTTCAGGGAAAAACTGTGTTCTACGAAGAACTGTTTGCCCTTGGGGAGAAGAAGTACAAAGAGGATCCTGAACTTATAGAGCGCGCACGAAAGACAGTGCAGCCGGAAGATCTTTTAACCATAGTTTATACTTCCGGAACAACGGGGAACCCCAAGGGAGTAATGCTTACTCATGGTAATTTGGTGCAGAATGTTCTTGCAAATACCCCGAGGCTGGAGATTGATCCTGCAAAAGAAGAGACCTCTGTTGTCATGCTCCCTTCATGGCATGTGTATGAAAGAGCCTTTGAATACTGCGGATTTTTTGCCGGAGTTACCATAGTCTACTCTTCCCCGAAAAACTTTGCTGCTGATCTAAAGGAAGAAAAACCACATATTATTATTACCGTTCCGCGGATATGGGAATCAATATACTACAAGCTAATAAAAAAGTTGAGCTCCCTTCCCGGGCACAAGCGGTACATGCTGTTCTTTTTTATTAAACTGAATCAGTTGTTTCTTTCCAGTAGAAACTACCTTAGAGGCGGATACATATCTTTAAAAAAAAGGATGATACTTCATAAATTCATTGCACTGATTGGCAACAGCATTCTTTTCATTATTACGATACCCGGGCATCACCTTGCAAAAAAGATGTTTACTCCCTTTCGTGAAAGTGTCGGCGGCAGGCTCAGGGGTGCGGCATCCGCAGCGGGATCTTTGCCCAAGTATCTGGACGAATTGTTTAATGCAATAGGGATAGAAATAGTAAATGCCTACGGGATGACAGAGTGTGCTCCCGGAATTCTCTCCAGAACTTTTTACCGTAATACCTTTGGGACAATCGGCATTCCCTTTGATAACGTGAATGTTGAGATTAGAAGGGAAGATGGTTCTTTAACCACTATTGGGGAAAAGGGGGTAATTTATACATCCGGTCCACAGGTAATGAAAGGGTATTACAGGAATCCGGAGGCAACAAAGGCTGTTCTGGATGCTGAAGGCTGGTTAAATACGGGAGATATTGGAGTCAGACTGGAAAACGGCGAAATTATTATTGTAGGAAGAGCCAAGGATACTATTGTTCTCATGGGGGGGGAGAATGTAGAACCGGAGCCGATCGAAGACAAGATAAAAGAGAGCATTTACATTGACCATGCGGTTGTTCTTGGGCAGGACCGGAAACAGCTCTCCGCTGTTGTTGCGGTTAACGAAGAGGAACTTCTTCATCTTGCAGCAGAGCTGAAAGTGGCCGATTATGAGATCTATACAGAAGGGAAGGACTCGATTGAGCATGACAGAATATATTCTGTGCTCATGAAGGAGGTGGCTTCCCTCGTTTCCCGGGAACATGGTTTTAAGACTTTTGAACGGATATCGAAAATTCTCCCGGTAAAGAACAACTTTTCTGTAGGTAAAGAGTTGACCCAGACCCTTAAGGTTAAAAGGCAATACATTGAACGAAAGTATAAAAACCTGATTGAGAGGCTTCATCATGATACAAAAAAATAGCTTGATGGCTTTAGCAGTTCTGGTATTGATTCTTTTAACTGCTTCCTGCACCGGAAAGGATACGGGTAAACCGGAGAACACTAAAATAATGAGCAGCAGGGGTGCAAAGGCTGAAGCCCCCCCAGTATCAGCTGAGTTAAAGGAAATGCTTGCAGATTATCCGCCGGCTATTCGGGAGAGTATTATGAAGAATACCGGTGATTTTCTTTCCCTGGCTACAAAAGCTTTGAAGCTGCCTCCTGAAATCTTTGTTATGGCGGATAAGCAGCATGCTCTGGGAGAGGCTTTTATACCGGAACACCTTGTTCCGCTGACAGATTATCCTGAGTTAACATTGTCCCGGAAGACCCTTGAACTTAGAAAGATTGTAATTCCTGATTTGTTACAGATGGTTTCTGATGCTGAAAAAGAGGGATTGACACTTGTTATTTCTTCCACCTACCGGAGTTATAATTACCAGAAGATGCTTTTTGAGCGGGAAGTTAAACTGTATGGGCTTGAGACAGCTGAACGGGAGTCTGCCCGTCCGGGGACAAGCCAGCACCAGCTCGGGGTAACCATTGATTTCGGCAGCATAAGCGATGAGTATGCCGATACTCCTTCAGGAAAATGGCTTTTAAAAAATGCATGGAAGTACGGTTTTTCACTGTCATACCCCCAGGGCTACGAATGGCTTACCGGTTACCGTCCGGAGGTATGGCACTATCGGTACATAACTCCTTTAGGGACACAGCTCCAGAGAAAGTACTTTAATGATATCCAGCAGTATATGCTTATGTTTTTAAGTGAAAACCGCACCAGGCTTTTATCGATAACAGATTAATGAGAAAAAGCAGCTAATCTCTTCCCATTAGACAAAATCTTTGATAAGCTCAGAGAGGGTTGGTTGTAATTAGAACCAACCCTCTTTAAAGGGGATTCCCTTGAAAACGGTAAACAGGGGGTATGCATTGAAAATACTTTATAACCATATTGGATATGAAACAGAATCAGCGAAACAGGCAATAATTGAATCTGACAAGAGCCTGGAATCTGTAAAGGTCAAAATTGTTGATTATAATACAGGAAAAACAGTTTATTCGGGATTTCCTATAAAAGCAGGTAATGTAGATGGATGGAAGGGGCGCACTTTCTGGATGTTTGATTTTT
>QNBL01000170.1 GCA_003641695.1 Spirochaetota bacterium | reverse complement strand
TGATCATATGCTGAAAGATTTGAAGAAACAACAAAGAGGGTAGAATCAAGATTGTCTAAAACTGCCTTCTTCAATGCTGATGCAAGCTTTTTTGCTATTGACAGGGATGGAAACCCGGTAAGCACGGGAATAATCTGTGCTTTCGGCCACAAGTACTGTATGAAGGGAAGCTGTACCTCTATCGAGTGCTCTTCTGTGTGGGGGATATTATCGGTTTTAAATAGTTGATTTGATGAAAGCAGTGTACCAACAATCCCGGTATCAACCTCCAGAATGCCTGAGGGAGTAGCGAATGCAGTATATTCCGGAAGAAAGACGCTTTTTTCAGGTTCCCTGTGGACTCTTGAGATAATGAAAACCCTGTTTATATCCCGCTTTGAAGCGGTTTTGTATGCATCACCCATAAACCTCCCTGCATAGTTGTAGCCTGCATGGGGAGAGAGAATAATCTGTGCATCATCCTCAGTTTTTTCTGAAGCTTCAATAAAAGTGCGCACAGTATCTTTAAGCTCTTCTTTCTTTCCGGGATAAAATATGGAACTTACCGTTGCTTCCCTTGTTTCTTTTTTACTCATCAAATTTTCCTCTGTTCAACAGTTTATCCAGTCTTTTTTCATCCATGGTTATTGACAAATTCTTCTCATGGGTGGGGAGCACCAGTCCCTTTTTACCATTTTTTGCTCGACGGAGGTACTTTGCCTGGGTATAGTACAACTCACCGTATCCGTTCTTTTTTCCTTTTGAAAAGAAGAGAGCAAGATTCCCGGCATCAAGAAGAGTTTCCAAAGGAATGGATTTACCCCGTCTATACTTGATAAAAACATACCCCCCCGGGAAATCCCTGGTGTGAAGCCAGTAATCGTTACCTTTGATGTATCTTCTTAAAAGAGAATCATTCTCCGTTGCAGTCCTCCCTACCAGTATAGTAAAATCTCCGGAAAAGAACTGCAATCCGGGAATTTTGTCCTTAACCTTTTTCTCCGGACTGGTTTTAATTTCTGCAGCGTAAGCTCTCAGCCTGTCAAGTGCAGAGTCCATATCAAGATCAGGATCGAAAAGATTCCGAATATCTCTTTCAAGTACACCTTTTCGGGAAATCAGATTGTCGAGCTCCTGTTTTGTATTTTCTTCTCCGGCTTTTTCCTTCTTGTATTTCCTGAAAAGCTTTTCCACATTTTGGGAAGGTGAAATATGAGGATCAAGTTTAATAACAAATTTTTCATTGGAGTTAAAGTAGTTATCAACAGTTATCTCTTCCATACCGGGAGAAATTTCGTAAAGATGAGCTTTTAATAGTTCTGCCTGTACTCTGTATAGTTCAAATCCTCCGGTCCGCAAAATTTTTTCTTCGATCAAGTCAATCGTAGATTCAATTTGTGCCAGCTTTGACTCTATCAGTTTCCTGATACGTACGGACAGTTCCCTGTACTCTTCCTCATTTTCCCGGGACCTGTAATACTTCTCAATAAAGGCGTTGAATGATTCTTCTCCGTCCCATTCCCTGATTTCAAAGATTCTTTCCTTTCCGGATGGTTCGCCAGGGGGGGCAGAAGCAGCTTTTATCTGATCTTCCGGTTTGTAAAGTTTGCCGGATACCTCTCCTTTTCCAGGTCTCCTGAAGAAGGCGTCGAGGATAATGCCCTCGCTATTCACAGCAACAATATTCGGGTTGCCTCCCCACAATCTCAGGTAGAGATAGGTCTCCTCTTCTGCTCGAAGAATCTTGAGAGTGACAATCCGTTCTCCCTGCAGCTGGTAGGCTTTGACAATCCGGCCTCCATTTATTCTTGATCTCAGAAGTTGTGCAAACCGTTGAAGCGGAATCTTGCTGCTGACTTTTTCTGTAAGCCGGTGAAGCCGTACCTTCCCCTGTTTCATTGATATAAGGACCTGGAAACGGTTACCGGGTTTGTAAAGGTCAATGACCAATGTCTTGAAGTCAGGCTGCCGTATCTTTTGTATGTGTGAATTGCCTAAATCGAGTTCATCAAGTATAAGATCTATTTCTTTCCAGTTTAGAGACATCTATCAGCTGTATTCCTTTCCATTATTAATGGATTTAAGAAAGATGTCTCTGTCCAGAGAGGAGTAAAAAATAAAGGTAACAGTTTCCGGCAAAGGGTTTTTCTTAAGGAAATCCCTCACTGCGTTTAAAGAGATAACAGCTGCTTTTTCTTTTGGGAAACCGTACACTCCGGTGGAGATTGCAGGAAAAGCAATTGTTTTAATAGTATTATGACGGCACAGAGAAAGAGAGTTGTAGTACGCGTTGTAGAGGATTTTCTCCTCTCCACTGTTTCCGCCCCGCCATATAGGGCCAACTGTATGGATAATAAAATGTGCAGCAAGGTTTCCTCCGGTGGTCAGTACCGCTTCTCCGGAAGGCAAGCCTCCGGGATACTCAGTTTCCCGAATCTTTTTACATTCATCCAGAATTGCAGGACCTCCCGCCCGGTGAATTGCACCGTCGACACCTCCGCCTCCCATAAGGGATGAGTTTGCAGCATTGACAATTGCATCAACCTTCAGTCTGGTAATATCTCCCGTATCTACAACAAGTCTGCCGTCAAGAAGTTTGTCCATAAAACCTCCTTATGTATCCGTTTGTATATAATCTGCAATGAGATCAAGAAAAGCTTTCATGTCATGCTTCCTTCCGATCGTTACCCTGATAAAATCTTCAATACCCGGGTGGTTAAAATGACGCACAAGAATACCTTCCGCTTTAAGCCATTCGTAGACCTTTTTACCAGAAACCTTATCGTTCCGGGTAAAGACAAAGTTGGACTTACTCGGCAGCACTTCCCAGCCAAGATTCTGCAGAGCTGTTGACACCTCATTCCGTACCGCAGTGATTGCTGTAATTGTTTTTTCGAAGTGAGCCGTATCTTTTATTGCAAGAATACCCAATTCCTGTGTAATAACATCAACAGGGTATGAATTAAAAGAATCCTTTACAGTATTGAGGGCTCTTATGAGTGCTCCGTCCCCTATGGCATAGCCGAGGCGGGCTCCTGCAAGTGATCTGCTTTTTGAAAAAGTCTGTACAATAAGAAGATTCCGGTATTTCCTGATCAGCGGGACAGCAGAATCTGCACCGAAGTCTACGTATGCTTCGTCGATAACAACTACTCTGTTTTTTGGAAACTTACTCAGAAATGAGTCTATTTCCCTAAGTCCAATACCCATTCCTGTGGGAGCATTCGGATTTGGAAAGATTACTCCTGTAGTGGTCTCTTTTTCGAGAAATGCCTCCAGATTGATTGAAAAGTCTCTGTTAAGGGGTACTTTAAAATAATCAATTCCATGGTATTCGGCATAGACGGGATAAAAACTGTAGGTATGCTCAGGGAAAAGGAGCTGCCCCCGGGAACTCTCAAAGAATGCGTAATAGCAAAAAGAAAGAACCTCGTCGGATCCGTTTCCTGTAAATACATTTTCAGCATCGACACCATAATGCCCTGCAATTGCCTTGCGCAGTCTCAAGGAAGAAGGATCGGGGTAAAGTCTGAGTTGTTCAATATCCATGGATTTCAAAAAGTCTGTGATTCCCGGTGAGGGAGGATAGGGGTTCTCGTTGGTATTAAGCTTGACATACTTCATATCCCTGGGCTGTTCGCCGGGAGTATAGGGTGTCAGGTTTGCAAATCGTTCAGTAAACATGAAACAATTCTATCCCTAATTTCGTTGTTATACAACCAGAGATCTGATTTCACTGACCATGTAAAAGGAACCTGTTGTCAAAATAGGGCCTTTCGCTTGTCCGTTTTTCACCAGTATCAATGCCCTTCTATAAGCTTCTTCAGGATCTTTTATCAGAATGGTATCCTGTCGAAGTCCTCTAAATACAGCCCAGACAGTTTCAGGATCGCTTTCCTTGAATGTTCCCGGAGTGGATATTATGATCCGGTCAAAACAGGGAATAAGTATCTCTGCCATCCCCCGAAAATCCTTTCCCGCAACAGCACCGAATATAAGGATGCCCTTTCTGCCGAAAATATTTTCGTAGGTTCCCATCATGTGTCTTGTTGATTCAGGAGTATGGGCCCCGTCGAATATAAAGGTTTGACCTTTTTCAACGATCTCAAATCGTCCCGGCAGAGTCTTTTTTCCGAACTGTCTTAATACATCTCCTGCAAAACTGCCGGTTTTAAAGGTCCCGGAAGCCGGGGTGAAAAGTTTTTCAAGAACCAGCCAGGCAAGAGCTGCGTTGGAAGCCTGAATTTCTCCAGGAAGGCTGATCGTAAATCCGGTTTTTGCTCCGTCCCTCTTTATTAGCTGAATTTTGTTTTCCTTACCATCCTGGATAGAAATTATATCTGAAAATATTTCTTCTACCCGGAAAAGGGGTGCACTTTCTGAATCTGCTTTTCTTTTTATCACCCTCAGGGCTACTTCCTTTTGGGGAGCGGTAAATACCGGAATCCCTTTTTTAATAATCCCTGCTTTTTCGAAGGCTATTTTATCAAGGGTTTTCCCAAGAATGTCAGTATGCTCGGTTTCTATGGGTGTTATAATCGAAGCTTCAGGAGTAATTACATTTGTAGCATCGAGTCTCCCTCCAATACCGGTTTCAATTATCCCCCATGTACATCCTGTATTTCGGAAAATGATAAAAGCCATAAGGGTAAGAAGTTCAAATGTTGTAGGTTCAGACGTACCTGTTTCCTCGTCAACCGCGAAAGTATCAAGTTTTGAAACAATCTCTTCAGCTGCTTTGATATATTCTTTATCATTGAAAAAAGTTCCTGCTTCTGTAATCCTTTCCCTGTAGGATGAGACATGGGGAGAAGTATACAGTCCTGTTTTAAATCCAAGAGATTCCAGACCTGAAGCTATCAGTATTCCGGTTGAGCCTTTCCCTTTTGATCCTGCAATATGAATCAGTTTAATATCTCTCTGCGGCTCTCCAAAATGGGATAGAAGAGTTTTCATTCTGGAAAGGCGGTAATCCCGGATAGTCTGCTTGCTAGCCTTTTCAAAATTCATGAAAGTTCCCAAATAATTGAATGCATCTTCGGGGTTCAAAAATTTCATTAAATTCTCCATTGGATGTTTAAAATTATATCATTCTACTTGACTTGTGAAGAAGTGTACTTTAAAGTTAGTTATTAATTCTATATATTAAGGATAATGAATGCTTAAAATTCAGGAAGTTAGTAAACATTTCGGCGGTTTAAAAGCACTGGACAAGGTAGGGTTTTCAATAGAGGAAGGCCGGATCCACGGAATTATTGGACCCAACGGTTCAGGGAAAACGACCCTCTTTAACTGTATAACTGGTCTGCTCCCTTTAACCGGGGGAAAGATATTTTTGGATGGAAATGAAATTACCGGATTTAAACCAAGTGTGATTGCTAATATGGGAATACGAAGAACCTTTCAGTCAGGTAAGCTGGTCCCTTCATTAACAGTCATCGAAAATGTTATGAGCGGAATATACGACTTCCAAAAAGCGGACATACTGGATACTTTTTTGAGGCTCCCTTTCAAAAAATCACGAAAAGAGGAAGAGCTCAGGGAAAAATCATTAGGCATTCTAAAGATGGTCGATATGGATAAGGCTGCAAACAGATGGGCAAGTGATCTGGTTTGGGCAGAACGTCAATTTGTGCAGATAGCCAGGGCAGCAGTCTCAAACCCCAAGATACTGCTCCTGGATGAACCGGCTTCAGGTATGGGGCCTGCAGAGACTGAACAGGTCGGATATCTGATACGTAAACTTAAAGAAAGAGGGATTACCCCTGTCGTTGTCAGTCATGATATGAAAATGCTGATGAACGTTGCAGAATGGGTAACGGTTCTTAATTTCGGTGCCAAGATCTGTGAAGGAACACCTGAAACTGTCCAGAATGATCCGAAAGTACTGGAGGCTTATCTTGGAGACGAATAGACAGAATGAGATTATCCTGAAGGTTGATGATATCTATCTGTCCTACGGGCATGTGGAAGCCTTGAAAGGGGTAAGCCTGGAGGTAAAAAGGGGTGAGATCGTCGTTCTTGTTGGAGCTAACGGTGCGGGAAAAACATCGGTAATGGAGACAATCCTCGGTGTATACCAATCTCAGCGAGGTGTGGTGACTTTTAAGGATAAAGACGTGACGAATCTTTCGGCAGACAAGATTGTACGGAAGGGGATTTACCTGGTACCCGAGGGCAGGGGTGTTTTTTCGTCCATGACGGTT
>QNBL01000169.1 GCA_003641695.1 Spirochaetota bacterium | reverse complement strand
GACTGAGGACATCTTTGCTTCCATGAGGATACACAGCAATTTTGGGAATCTCCCAATCCGGAAGCGTGAGCATCTTTGTAATGACATCTACAGAAACACTCACTCCATCAAAGTTGTGAATTGAACGGATTACCACAGTTCCTTTTCCCTGTGCCGCAGCCTCAACTTCCGGGAAATCAACCCCGTACTCCATGTCCACATATTCAAACCCCGCATTCACTGCATTAAGCAGGATTTTCCTGCGGAAGACTTCTTCTCCGCTGAATCTCCCCCCGTCACATTCTTTACGGAAAGTGGCAATCGCTGTAATCCCCATCCTTTCCCTGATTCCCCTCATATCCCGGAGTTCTCCGGCGGGAAGAAAATCCATTCTTAATTCCGCTATATCAATCATTTCACGGTTTTGTTCAAGCAGAGTGTAATTTTCTTTCATCGTCCTGCCGGTCAAAGTCAGACATATCATTCTATCTTTTTCTCCACGTTTTTAAGTTTTTTCCGGATACTGCTGTTGCCCGGATCAATTATAACGGCCTGTTTCAAATACCGGTACGCCTTCCGGTACTCTCCCTGTTGTGTGTATAGATCTGCAAGGGCGGTTATGGCATCAAGATTCTGTAAATTTTCGAATAAAGCCTGCTGAAGAAACCCTTTTTTGGCTTCCAGATCATCGGTACACAGGCTTTTATAGTAGTATAGAGTACTTCGTTCAAGAGGGAGATCGGATTTGCCTATCCAGACCGACAATTCTTTGAGAGCCGTATCCCTTAACCCTTTGTTAAGAAGAAGTTTTGTTCTATAGATATAATCTTCAAGATTCGGATCTCCTGAGTTGATAATTTTCTCATTTAAGACCATCGCTTTGCTGAATAACTTCATGGTATAATAAACGACAACACCTTCCCTTTGAATTTTCAGTGATGGATGATCATCAAGAAGTTTCGACACAACAGAAAGGGCATCCTGCCATCGGCCCTTTTTAATGTATATCTCCAGGAGCATTTCAGAAAGAATTCTATTCCCCGGATTCCGGGCTAATTCTTTCTCAAGGAATACAAGGCCGTCATCATACTTTCCTGTATAGATGAGAATCTGTGCATACAGAACGGATAACCGGGGACTTCCTTCAAGGAGGTCTTTATGATCCTCAAACAATACTTCAGCCTCCCGGTACCGCCCTTTACTTGACAGGATCTTAACCCGAATAGCCAGGCTCTCTGCGCTCACCCCCCGGGACGCTTCAAATATGTCGGTCAACTTTTCAGCCCTTTCAATCTGACCGGAATCCAGAGACAGCCTTGCTTTTTTAAGAGCAAGTTCCACATTTTCCGGTTCTGCAGATAAAGCTTTCTCCAGAAGTGTATTTGCTTTACCGGTTTCACCTGTACCGATGTAACTGTCTATGAGAAGATCTCTGATCTCCTTTCCTGCAGGGTAGCTGGAATATAACCCCTCCAGGATACCCACTGCTCTACCGTATTCTCCCCGTTTTAGATAGATAGCCGCTTCTCCAAAAGATGCCGGATAACAGTCCTCTGCTCCCTCCAGAACAGCATGGTAGTCTTTAAGACTTTCATCGAAATTCCCTGCTCCTTCACTGATTTTAGCTTTGATGAGTAAAGGGTACAAACTCCCGGGGCTGAAACGTAAAAGCTGATCGGCAATCTCCGCTGCTCTCTCGTGAACATCACTTTTCGAAGAATAAAAAACTACCGCTGAAGAAAGCATCAGGGTAAAGTAACTGGTATTTTCCTCATTTATTACAGGAACAGATCCGTCCCTCACCGTTTCAACAATTTCCGGGTATATACTTGATTTCAAAGAAACTCCGGTTCCGTAGGGGTTATTGTAATAGGGATATACCAGGGAAAGAAGAGCGGATGCAATATAATCCAGCTCTCCTCCCTGTTCTGTATTGTTTAAATCAGCCTCTGCCAAAAGTTTCTTTGCCTGAACGAGCGAGCCCGGCATTCCTGATTCGATAAGTGTTTTGCTCTCTTCAATATTTTTCGAGGCGGTATCTTCAACAGAAACAGCCTCCTGAACCGGAGGCTGAACTACTGTAACCGGAGCTGTAGTACATCCTGAGACAGACAGGATACAGAACGTGATAATGACTGCTTTCTCAAGATATCCGTTGTTTCTCTGCAAAGTATGGTTTCACTTTCAATTCATGTTGTTTATTATCTGATCGGCAAATTCTCCTGTAGAAACAAGCTCCGATTCCTTCATCATTCTATAAAAATCAAAAGTTACCTTTTTACTCATTATTGCAGCTTTGATTCCTTCTTCAATCAGAGCAGCGGCTTCATTCCATCCTAAATATTCAAACATAAGTTTTCCGGAAAGGATCAGGGAACTTGGATTTGCCTTACCGAGTCCCGCTATTGTAGGGGCCGTGCCGTGGGTAGCTTCGAAAACTGCGGTTCCTTCCGTATAGTTCAGGTTACCTCCGGGAGCAATACCTATGCCTCCGACCTGAGCTGCAAGGGCATCTGAAATATAATCCCCGTTCAGGTTCATGGTTGCAATTACATCAATTTCATGAGGTCTGGTAAGCATCTTTTCAAAGAACGCATCTGCTATGACATCATCCACAAGTATTCTGCCTTCAGGTATACTGCCGTCAGCTTCACGTTCAAATACAACCACATCTTTAAACTCCTCTTTTGCCAGTTCATATCCCCAGTTTCTAAACGCTCCCTCGGTAAATTTCATGATGTTTCCTTTGTGAACCAGGGTAACTATTTTCCTCTTATGTTCCACAGCATAGTTCAGAGCAGCCCGTATCAGCCTTTTTGATCCTCTTTCTCCTATTGGTTTTAACCCTACACCGCTGTCGGAGGGGATCTCCCATCCCAAAGTATCTTTAAGGTGTGAAATTAATTCCGCCGCCTCTTTACTTCCGGATTGCAACTCCAGTCCGGCATACACATCCTCGGTATTCTCTCTGAAAATAACCATATCAACTGCATCTGGATTGACTACAGGAGCAGGTATTCCCGGATAATGTTTTACCGGCCTCAGGCAAACATATAAATCAAGTTTCTTTCTCAACGTAACGTTCAGGCTCCTCATTCCTCCTCCAACAGGGGTTGTCAAAGGACCTTTTATTCCAACAGAATACTCTTTTAAAGCGGAAACGGTTTCCTCCGGGAGCCACTCATTTTTTACCTTAAATCCCTTTTCTCCGGCATAAATCTCCAGCCATTCAATTTTTCTCTTTCCGGCATAGGCTTTTTTAACGGCATGATCAAACACCCGTACCGCTGCCTCCCAAATCTCCGGACCTATACCGTCACCTTCAATAAACGGAATTACAGGATTATCCGGAACATTAATACCATCCGGTGTAATAATAATCTTTTCAGCCATAGGTTCTCCTTATCAAGCATTGAGTCTAACGAAAGGGGTGATAATGTCAATACTCACCCTCCCCTGAGCAGATTTACCAGCTCTATACGGCTGCCGTCCTCTACCTTGAAACGGTCCCATGAATCCCGTTTAACCACATTACCATTAACATGGACCATTACCGACGGTTTTTTAAGGGTATATCCAGCCATACGGAAAATATCATAAAGGGAAAGTCCCGCTTCCCAGTCATATTCTTTTTTATTTATCTCTATCATCTATTTCAGCCTCCTGTTAAGTATCAGATCCAATGCAGCATTTGCCTGCATCCCTGCAGCCATAATAACCCGGGGTGAGAAGAGGGGAACTCCCTCTGAAACCTCAGTCTCTTCATCTCCGATCAGGACCAACCGGCCTATCCTTCTTTCCGCCATTTTATCATTCCTTCCGTATCCTGCAATACCGGAAGCTGCCACAACCGGAATCTCATCTATTTCAGTGAGAATTGATTCTATAATTACACCCTTGACAGCAGCAACATCCACCGCTTCAATAACAACATC
Organism: Spirochaetota bacterium; assembly: GCA_003641695.1. Classification (GTDB taxonomy): domain Bacteria; phylum Spirochaetota; class Spirochaetia; order B11-G9; family B11-G9; genus B11-G9. The sequence continues at coordinate 2,370 of QNBL01000169.1, read as the reverse complement.
AACCCCTTTAAAAAAAGAACTGCAGTTTTCTGAAGTTATCTTCCTGGTGATCAGTTCGAGCTCAACATAAGGATTAACCGCCCTTATTTTCCCTGCAAGAGCGTCTGTTTTCAATGTCCCGATATCATCCAGAGTATAGACCTGTCTGTTCAGATTGGAAAACTCAACCACATCGAAATCCACAAGCACAAGCTTCCCGAGTCCTGCTCTGGCTAGGGCTACAGCGGCATTGGACCCAAGTCCTCCCAGTCCGGCAATTCCTACCGTAGATTTTCTTAAAATTCCTGCTGCTTTTTCAGTATGGAGCGTGTTCTGCATTGTTATATATTCATTTTCTGTGTATTTCTCCATATCTCAAGTGTACAACTTTTCCCGGTTGTTTTCTATAAGCTTTCATCCTTGAATATTGATAAGATTCATGTATAAAAGTTACAATGCGGCAATATGCCTGAAAGTACCCTCTTTATATTTTTTAAAGGGTACAGACACGTATCGGCAGTTCAGATTGCATTTTTAGTTATATCCTGAGGATTGGTTTGGACACATCCCTTTTATCAGCGGTTTGATCATGTTCCTTGCAGGATTCATACTGAATATTCATTCCGATCATATTCTCAGACATCTTCGTAAAAAGGGTGAGAACGGCTACTCGATTCCCGCAGGCGGTATGTTTAGATTTGTATCCTGCCCAAATTATCTCGGTGAAATTATGGAATGGATAGGCTGGGCTCTTCTTACCTGGTCCCTGGTCGTTCTTATTTTTGCCCTCCGGACAATGGCAAATCTGATACCCCGTGCTGTTTCCTATCAGAAATGGTACATAAAAATGTTTCCCGGTTACCCAAAAGACAGAAGAGCAATTATCCCTTTTGTACTATAACCTGACCACTCTATTGTTCAAAGTGGAGTATTTAAGTTTCTCGCTGCGGTGGAGAAGCAACTTTCACCAGAATCCTTCTTCTGCCGTTCTTCCCCCCGCTCCGCTTTTGCCCGAGTGATGTATCATCCCATATTGCTTAGAGAGTTCAGCTGTGATAGTATCCAACAGATGAAACGGTTATTCCTGCTTATACTACCTGCTGTACTGCTCTTTTCAGCAAGCTGCAGTCACTACAACGATCCCTATTATGTTACCGGTACAAAAGAACAGAAAAAGGAACTTTCCCAGCTTTCCAGGATGCTGCAGGGCCAGTCCGATACTCCGGAAAGTAATTTTATTGTTATACAGGAAATTATCAAAATACTTCAAACAGAAGATGAACTGGAGAAACTCAATCTGTTTCTTACCACCTATGTGGAACAGAACAGTGAAGATCCCTTCAATGCCTATTATCTCATGGTGGTAGCTCAAAACTACCTTAAAAGGGGAGCTCACCCCTTTGCCGTTCTCTACTTTGAAAGGATTCTTAAAAACTATTCTGATATTCTTGTGCATGGCACCTCGGTTCATTACACCTGCCTTTCCAACCTCATCGACATGGTTGATGATCCCTATGTCAGGGTTAACTATTTTAAAGAGCTCCTGGCCAGGTTTAAGGATGCAATAAGCCCCGGACCGGTCTATTTTCATCTTGCAAAAACCTACGAGAAACTTGGTGAATGGGATCTAGCCATCCAGGCATATAAAAACTTCATGAAGTACCCTGATGCCAAAGTCCCGGGATATCCCGAAGCAAGGAAAGAGATAAAGCCGATTATTGATTTTTATGATTACAGAAACAAAAACTGGACTATGGCTCATTTGGACGATCTTGTCAAAGCAATAAAAAGTGCCATATACAGGCGGGATGCCAGACGTCTGGCGAAGTACATGTCCAGAGTTAATTTCTTTGCAATATCATGGGAACAGGAAAAGACAAAGGCAAACGACGAGTTCCTCACCCAACTAAGCGTTTTTATGAGACAGCGGGTCCGGTATGCAGGCGAACTGGACAGAGACTCAAATACAAAAGAGGCATATTTAAAAACATGGGGCTGGTCCTACAGAATAAGGACATGGTATCTGTACTTCAAGCGGGTGTATTTTCCGGCTGATCCAGAGATTCACGGCCAGTGGGAATGGGCGGGAATTTATTTCGGAGACAAACCTTTTTCAGGAGCAAAATAATGTTTCGAAGAGTAATGATTTTTATTTTACTATTTTCAAGCCCGCTTTACCTCTTTGCTGAAGATTATACTGTTGCATCAGAAGTGCTGTGGCCGGAAAGCAAACTTGTTATAGATATTGTATATCCCCTCCCGGTAACAGAACGTCCCCTTCCTGCAGAGAAAAAACAGATCGAGGAGGAGATTTCAGATGCCCTGCCGGTAATTATCTTTAATGAACTTTCGGGAATGATACTTGACTCACATACAAGGGTAAAAGACTAT
>QNBL01000168.1 GCA_003641695.1 Spirochaetota bacterium | reverse complement strand
TGTCTCCGGCGGGGGGACCAACCTGCAGGCGCTGATCGATGCCGTAAACGAGGGGAGACTGAAGGCGGTAATTTCCGCTGTAATCGCCGACAGACCCTCAGGAGGGCTCAAAAGAGCAGCCGCAGCCGGAATACCGGCTCTCATGTTCGACAGAAAAATTTACAGGAGAAACCTGTCATCAAGGATAGCAAAAGCGCTGCGGGGAAAAACCGATCTGATAATTCTTGCCGGTTTTTTATCAATTCTGGACACACCGTTTATAAGGGAGTTCAGGGGGCGGATAATAAACATCCACCCTTCCCTTCTTCCCGCATACGGGGGAAAGGGGATGCACGGCCTAAATGTCCATAGAGCAGTACTCGCGGCGGGGGAAAAGTTCAGCGGCTGCAGCGTCCATATGGTGGAAGAGGGAATCGACACGGGGAAAATCATTGCCCAGACGAAGGTTCCTGTTATGGAAAACGATACTCCGGAAAGTCTTGCCAAGAGAGTTCTCCGGGAGGAGCATAAACTTATCATATCCGCGGCAGAGGAGTTTATTAAATGAAGATAATGATTACAGGAAGCGGAGGCAGGGAGCACGCCCTTGCAGCCGCATTTTTACAAAACAAAAGGGTGGAAAATGTTTACTGCATTCCGGGTAACGGGGGGACAGAGGATCTTGACAGATGCGAAAACGTTGAACTCTCTGCCATAACCGACATAGTCCGGTTTGCATCGGAAGAAAAGATTGACCTTGTAATGCCCGGTTCCGAGGCCTCTCTCGTTGAAGGGATTGCAGACCGCCTTCAGGAGGCGGGGATAAAGGTATTCGGCCCCCGAAAAAACGCGGCAATGCTGGAGGGGAGCAAAGCCTTTGCCAAGGACTTTATGAAGAAATACGGGATAAGAACCGCCGGGTACAGGAGTTTCACCGATTTCAAAACGGCAATGGAATACGCGGAAAAGTGCCCGCTTCCTGCAGTTGTCAAGGCGGACGGCCTTGCAGCCGGTAAAGGGGTTATAATATGCAGAACGGGGGATGATATCCGCAATGCATTAACACTCATGATGATCGACAAGGCATTCGGCAGTTCCGGAGAAAAGGTCGTTATCGAAGAGTTTCTCGAGGGTTTTGAGGCATCAATTCACTGTTTTTTTGACGGAGAAACCTTCGTTCCCCTTTTATCGGCAAAGGACCACAAAAAGATCGGAGAAGGGGAAACGGGGCCTAACACCGGCGGCATGGGGGTTGTTGTTCCCAACCCGGGGATGAGTGAGGAACTCTGGGCTGATTTTACCTCCAGTATCCTCGAACCTACAAAGAAAGGTCTTCTCTCGGAAGACCTCAGGTTCAGCGGGGTAATCTTTTTCGGACTGATGATACAGAACGGAAAATGCTCTCTCCTGGAATACAACATGAGGATGGGTGATCCTGAAACCCAGGGAATGCTTGCAATGCTGGAAAGCGATTTTACTTCACTCGTTGAAGCAGCGGTATCCGGCGAACTCAGCAACACAGAGGTAAGGTGGAAGGACGGTTCGGCATGCTGTGTTGTTCTTGCGTCCCGGGGTTATCCCGGCAAATATGAGACAGGTTTCAAAATCAGCGGAATTCCCGAAGTTACCAATTCGGCGGTTCATCCGGCAGGAATGAAGAAAATAGACGGCATACCGGTAACCTCCGGCGGCAGGGTTCTGAGCATCGTATCAAACGGACACTCCCTTTTTGAAGCAAGAAAGCGGTGCTATAGAGAGGTTGAAAAGGTCTCCTTTGAGGGAATGACCTTCAGAAAAGACATAGGACTTTTATAAAACAGCGGAGTTTATTCTCCGCCGTATTTCCCAAGGGGCCTTACCCTGATCTTTTCCTTTCTTAAAAACTCTATCCCCTCCACTGCCGCCCAGGCGGCGGTTGTAGTTGTTGTATAGGGAATGTTTCGCTTAATTGCCTCAATCCTTATGGCATGATCCCCCTTCTGGGCATATCCGCCGAGGGGCGTATTTATTAAAAGATCAATCCTTCCGCTCCTCATGTGATCGACTACGTTAGGATTCCCCTCGTGGGTTTTTAAGATAACCTCGGCGAAAATACCGTTGTCATACAGAAACCGGGCAGTCCCCCTGGTAGCGGCTATCTCAAATCCCATATCTTTAAGCTTCCTTGCTGCCGGAAGTATTGTTTCCCGGTCTTTTTTATGAACAGAGATAAACACCTTTCCCTTTACGGGAAGATTGTTACCCACCGCATTCTGGGCCTTGGCATAAGCCTCGGCAAACTCATCTCCCGTGCCAATAACCTCTCCGGTGGATTTCATCTCCGGCCCTAACAGCGGATCTATATTGTTAAATCGGTCAAATGGGAACACCGCTTCCTTTACAGCCCAGCCTGTCCTGCAGCCCCCGGAACCTGTTCCCCCGGAAGTGAGTCCCTGAACCTCAAGATCCCTCCCCGTCCATACTTCCACAGCGGCCTTTACCAGGTCCACTCCGCTTGCCTTTGAAAGGAAGGGAACCGTTCTCGACGCCCGGGGATTAACCTCAAGCACATACAGAGTGTCATCCTTCACTGCAAACTGGATATTTAAAAATCCCTTTATCTTCAGTCTTCTTGCAATCTTTACGGTAGTCTCCTTCATCTCCTTTAATATTCCGGCGGATGATTTAAAAGGGGGAAATACGCAGGCGGAATCCCCCGAATGGATCCCCGCTGCTTCTATGTGCTGCATGATCCCGGCAATGTATACATTGGTGCCGTCACAGAGTGCATCCAGATCATACTCAAAGGCATCTTCAAGGAACTGGTCAACAAGAACCGGTTTATCAGCGGAAAAATCAATGCCGCTCTCCATGTATCCCGCAAGCTCCTTTTTCCCGTAGGCAATATACATGCTCCGTCCCCCGAGAACAAAGGAGGGACGGATAAGAACCGGATAACCAATCTCTCCGGCTCTTTCAAATACCTCATCCATCGTTCCCGCCATCATTCCCTTCGGCTGCCTGAGGCCGAGAGATTTTATCATAGTGGAAAACTGCTCCCTGTCCTCCACCATATTTATACTTTCCAGGGAAGTCCCGACGATCTCCGCTCCCCACTTTTCCAGCTCCTCCGCCGCGTTAAGGGAAGTCTGCCCCCCGAGCTGTACAACGATCTTTCCGGATCCCTCCTTTTCCATCACCGCCTTTATGCTCTCCGGAGTTAACGGCTCCATGTAAAGCCGGTCGGAAACATTGAAGTCCGTAGACACGGTCTCCGGGTTTGAATTAACCATCACTGTCTTTATTCCATGTTCACGGAAGCTTAAAGAGGCAAGAGTACAGCATGTATCAAACTCCAGCCCCTGGCCGATCCTGTTGGGGCCGCTTGCAGCGATGACAACAGAACCGCCGCCAAGAGGGTCCCCCTCGTCAGCCTCCCCGTAGGTGGAATAAAAGTAGGGCGTCTTTGCGGCAAACTCCCCGGCACAGGTATCCACGAAATGAAATGAAGCTTTTATCCCGTATTTCTTCCTCAGTTTTTCAACTTCCCTTTCCTCCAGTCCCGAGACAGCTCCAATCCGCCGGTCGGACATTCCCGCCCTCTTGGCATCGAGAAGCACCTCCCTGCCCGGTTCGTTTCTGTCCGGATCGTTCCCCGGGGCAGAAAACCCCTCCAGCCTATTCTCCAATTCAGCGAGCTCAAGGAGATTGTAGAGAAACCAGTAATCGTACCCTGTTTTCCCGGCCACATCTCCGATAATATTCTCACCATCCCTCTTTATAAGAGTGTAAGCGGCAAAAATCCTTAAGGGATGTCTGGAGGAAACAATCTTATCCAGAGCTGCCCTATCGGCATCCAGGGTTTCAATACCGTCAAATCCGGCTTCACAGGACCGTACCGCCTTGTTCAGAGCCTCATTGAAAGTCCTCCCGAGAGCGAGGGATTCACCTACGGATTTCATCTGGGTATTCAGTTCTCCGTACCCCCCGGCGAATTTGTCCGTCTCAAATCTTGGAACCTTGACCGCACAGTAATCAAGGGCCGGCTCAAAACTCGAAACGGTTACTCCGGTGATATCGTTGGTAATCTCGTCAAGGGTATACCCGACTGAAAGCCGTGCGGAACAGAGAGCAATGGGAAACCCGGTTGCCTTGCTGGCGAGGGCTGATGATCTCGACACCCTCGGATTCATCTCGATTATAACCATCTTCCCGGTTTCAGGATTAATGGCGAACTGCACATTTGCACCGCCGCAGTCAAGTCCTACAGCCCTGAGAATATTGAGGGATGCATCCCTCATCTTCTGGTATTCCCGGTCCGACAGAGTCTGGGCGGGAGCAACAGTAATACTGTCTCCTGTATGGATACCCATGGGATCCACATTCTCTATGGAGCAGATTACAACCGCGTTGTCCGCATGGTCCCTCATCACCTCCATCTCGAACTCCTTCCATCCGATCAGGGACTCCTCTATCAAAACTTCGTGCACCGGGCTGTCAAAAAGAGCCTTTCTGACAAGGGACTCGAACTCAGCCTCCGTTCCGGCTATGCTCCCCCCTTTCCCGCCAAGAGTGAAACTGGGCCTTATGACAACGGGAAGCCCGTTTCGGCGGACAAAGGCCTCCGCCTCTTCAAAAGAACCGACAAGAACCGATTCAGGGCTGTTTTCCCCTATTTTCTCAACGATTTTTTTAAAACTTCCCCTGTCCTCGCCGGCCAGGATCGCCTCAATGGAAGCTCCGAGGATCTCCACTCCGTACTTTTCCAGTATCCCCGTTTTATGAAGTTCAAGGGTAAGGTTAAGCCCCGTCTGCCCCCCCATGGTAGGGAGCACGGCATCGGGCCGCTCCGCCGCAATAACAGCCTCGAGATAGGAAACCTCCAGAGGCTCAGTGTAGATACTGTCCGCAAGCCCCGGAGTAGTCATTACCGTAGCCGGATTGGGGTTCACAAGCACCACCTCATAACCCTCACTTTTCAATGCTTTTACAGCCTGGGTTCCCGAATAATCAAACTCGCAGGCCTGCCCTATTACAATAGGCCCCGATCCGGGAATAAGGATCTTTTTAATATCTGTTCTTTTCGGCATCTACGCTTCCTCCGCTGTTTTTATTATCTCATCGAATATCCAGAGTGAATCATGGGGGCCGGGAGCTGCCTCCGGATGGAACTGGGTTGACAGTATTGACAGTTCACGGTGTTTTATCCCCTCAACAGTGTTGTCGTTGGAGTTCCTCATCCACACATCCACCCCTTCGGGAAGAGTGCTTTCATCAATCATGAAACCGTGATTCTGGGAGGTTATCAGGACATTCCCGTTTTCCATGTTCCTGACAGGATGGTTTATCCCGTGGTGACCGAACTTCATCTTTACCGTATCCGCTCCGAGAGCAAGCCCCAGTATCTGATGGCCAAGGCATATCCCGGACAGCGGTACTTTCCCAATAAGCTCCTTTACCGCATGTATTATTTCCGTCAAAACCGCAGGGTCTCCGGGACCATTGGAAATCAGAACTCCATCGCTCTCAAGATTCAGAATTTCCCGGGAAGTATAATCCGAGGGGACCGCAGTAACCCTGCACCCCCTTGAAAGAAGGCTGCGCAGGATGTTTTCCTTTATACCGCAGTCCACAACAGCAATATGGGGAGAACCTCCGGAGTTATACTCAACCGGCGCGGTTGTTCCTGTTTCCGAAACCAGATTGCATCCTTCCATGGATGGGCACCGGGAAAGAAAAGAGAGAACCTTTGCCTTTTCATCCGGAGCAAGACTGTCCCGGTCCTCTGTCCCCCTGACAATGATTCCGTTGATACTCCCCTCATCCCTCAGCTTCAGGGTCAGAGCTCTTGTATCCACACCGCTTATGCCGGGAACACCTGCTTCGGTAAGAAAATCATGAAGCGTCTGCCTGCCCTCAGGGACCTTTCCCCTGTACAGGGAACGCACAACAAATCCGGAGAGTCCGGTTATCCCATCCGCGGAACCTCCGGTTCCTAAAGATTCAAACCAATCCGGATCAACACCGTAATTTCCTATGTGGGGATAGGTCATTACCACTATCTGCCCCGTGTATGAGGGATCGGTAACGATCTCCACGTATCCGCTCATCCCGGTATTAAATACAACCTCGCCGAACTCACCGGCAGCTCCCGGTCCCAGATCATCCGCCGAAGGCGCCTCCGCCCCGAAAGCCCTGCCCGGAAACACAGCCCCGCCGGCAAGTACAAGAAAACTCTGCTCATCCATATCCTGCTCCCCCTTTTATCCGCAACTATGTATGTGGATGTAATTACTGTCAATATAAACAGTTATGCAAATTTTTAATGGTGTTATCATTA
>QNBL01000167.1 GCA_003641695.1 Spirochaetota bacterium | reverse complement strand
CGTTCAGCCCAATTAAAATCCTTGAAATAATCCAGAGACACCCCAAGCCTGCTTTCAGAAAGCTGAATTATCTTACTATTCAGTATTCCAAACCGTTCAGCATATTTGGGATACTCGGTAATGAAGGAGTTTATACTGGCCTGAACAAACATCGTTATCAGAAATACTATGCCAGAAAGGAAGATAATAACAATGAGGACTGCTACTGGTCTTGGAAAGTGACATTTGTCAAGCCTGTTTATCATGGGACTGAGAACAACTGAAAGAATTGATGCCAATACCAGAGGAATAAGTATTGCTCCCGCAAGCTTCAAGACAGTGCCTAACAGTACCAGAGCAATGAAACCAAGCAGAACAGTCTGAACATTATTAGCTTTCATAGGGTATCCTATCACCTTTTCATTCTGGGGTAAAGTTACTATTTATTATGATTAATTATAGTGAAATCAAAGATTTTACACTCACCTCATTCATTATACCATCATATTTTTCGGTCGTCAACCGACACGTTTCAAAAATATTCACCTTTCAGTAGCTTTTGCTTAAAAAGTTTTTTTTTAAAAGATATTTCTTTTTCTCACCTTGACATAGATACAGTATCAATGTTTTCTATTTACAGGAAATTTTCCCTAAGGAGGAATTATGAACGCGTATATTAAATCTATAGGAACGTACATACCCGAAAGAAGAGTAACAAACGATGAGCTTGCAAAGACCATGGATACTTCTGACGAGTGGATCAGATCCCATACGGGCATTGGATCGAGGCATATTGCTGATAAAAGCATGAACACCGCTGATATTGCAATAAAAGCTGCGGAAGTGGCTCTTGAGAGAGGTGGGGTGAAAGCGGAAGAACTTGACATGATAATCCTTACAACTGCCACGCCTGACTATGTCGGCTTTCCTGCAACCGCATGTATTGTGCAAGACAAACTCGGTGCATCCAATGCCGGAGCTTTTGACCTTACAGCAGGATGTACCGGTTTCGTTTACGGACTGGAAGTTGCAAAAAACTTTCTCAAAAGCGGCCACATGAAGAACATTCTTCTGGTCAGTGCCGAGATGCTTACACAGATTGCAAACTGGGAAGACAGAAATACTGCAGTTCTTTTCGGGGACGGAGCAGGTGCTGTTGTGGTATCCACTTCCGATGATGATATCAGCGGTATTGATGATACCATTCTCAAGGCCGATGGATCCGGTTCGTATGCACTGGAGCGTAAGGTCGGCGGAGTTGCTCATCCCTACGAAGAGGGAAAAACAACATGGGCAGATACAGCACTCTATATGGACGGTCAGGCTGTTTATAAATTTGCCGTGAAAGTCAACACTCAGCTCATATCATCGCTGATGGAAAGAAACAATCTTACTATTGACGACATAAAATGGATCGTCCCGCACCAGGCAAACGAAAGAATTCTCCAGGCTGCAGCAAAAAGGCTGAAGCTTTCCATGGACAAATTCTTTCTCAACCTTGAAGAGTATGCAAATACCTCATCAGCCTCTATCCCTCTGGCTCTCAACGATCTTTACGAGAAAGGTGAACTCAAGAGAGGGGATAAACTCCTTCTGACAGGTTTCGGAGCAGGTTTAACCTACGGCGGAGCCATTATCAGGTGGTAATAGCGTAGTTTTCTTTTTAGCACTTTTCGGCTCAGACCCGAAAAGTGCTGAAAATACAAAATTATGAAGGATAAGGATTAATACTATGAAAAATTGTTTTTTATTTCCCGGACAGGGAGCTCAGTATCCGGGCATGGGAAAGGATCTGTACGAAGCATCCCAAAATGTAAAAGATCTGTTTGCAAAAGCTGACACAGTTACCGGAAGAGACCTTAAAGCCCTTTTATTCGAAGGTACCGTAGAGGATCTTAAAAAAACCGAAAATACTCAGGTTGCAATTACCCTGATCAACCTTGCTATACGGAGATATCTTGAAGAGCTCGGAATTACTTCAAAAGGAGCTGCAGGATTCTCTCTTGGTGAATTCTCTGCAATGGTAGATACCGGAATACTGACGGAAGAGCAGGTTCTTCCGTTGGTAATAGAAAGAGGCGAAATCATGGCAAAGGTTGCTGCCACCAGTCCCGCCCTTGCTGATGGATGCGGAATGGCTGCCGTAATCGGGATGAGTTCTGAGGATGTTGAAAAAGCAGTCGCAGGAAGGGAAGATGTTTTCCCTGCAAACTACAATTCACCTGTCCAGACGGTAGTTTCCGGTACTGCAGCGGGTATCGATTGGGCTGCCAAGGCATTAAAGGAAGCAGGAGCAAGAAGGGTTATTCCTCTAAAGGTATCGGGACCGTTCCACACTCCCCTTCTTGAAGAAGCAAAAAAAGCCTTTGGAGAATATCTTTCCTCTCTGGATTTTAAAGATCCCGCCAAACCGCTGTATTCAAACGTAACCGGCGGCATGGTAAAGGAGGGAAAAGAGGCAAGAAAACTTTCTGCTCTCCAGATTGTCTCTCCGGTTAAATGGGTTGCTATCCAAAACAATATTGTTTCCGACGGTTTTGAGGCATGTATTGAAGTGGGCCCCGGCAAGGTCTTAAGCGGATTATGGAAGAACATTAAGTCAGATATAACCTGTTATCCTACTGATAAAAAAGAGGCGATTGATGCCGTTGCAGGAGAATTGAAATGAGTCTTAAAGGAAAAACAGCAATTGTAACCGGAGGCTCACGTGGAATTGGAGAGGCCATTGTTAAAAAATTTATCGAAGCAGGGGCCAACGTCTTCTCGTTGAGCAGAAGCGAAGGAACACTTTACGGTGAGTTTTCCAGTGAAGCTGATGGAAAGGGAGCCTTCTTCAAATGGATAAAGAGTGACCTCTCAAATCCGGCAGATATCGAAGCTGCCGTTAAACAGATTCTTGAAGAAGCTTCATCAGTAGATATTCTTGTAAACAACGCAGGAATTACCAAAGACGGACTAATATTCAGGATGAAGGATGAAGAGTGGGATGATGTTCTTAACACAAATCTCAAATCCGCATTTCTCCTGTGCAGGGGTTTTGCACGGACAATGATCAAACAGAAGTCGGGATCGATTATCAATATTTCAAGTGTTGTCGGTATTATGGGCAATGCCGGTCAGACCAACTATTCTGCCTCAAAAGCAGGACTCATCGGCCTTACCAAGAGTTTGGCAAAAGAGGTTGCCTCAAGAGGGGTAAGAGTAAATGCAGTCGCTCCAGGATTTGTAGACACCAGCATGACTGAGAAACTCGGAGAAAAAGCAAAAGAGGCTCTTGCTGAAGTGATACCGGTAAAGAGGACCGGCAAACCGGAAGAGATTGCAGAAGCTGTGTTCTTTCTTGCATCGAACAGCAGCACCTATATCACCGGACAGGTACTTGCCGTTGACGGCGGCATGACGATGTAACTTTTGATGGAGGCTGACATGAGAAGAAGAGTAGTCGTAACAGGAATGGGGACAGTAAATCCCCTCGGTAACAATGTAGATGAACTTTGGGACGGGATTAGTCAGGGCAAATCCGGTATTGGCAGAATTACCCGTTTTGATCCCTCTGAACTGCCTTCACAGATTGCAGGGGAAGTAAAAAACTTCGATCCCACGCTGTTTATGGATAAAAAAGAGAGCCGTAAAATGGCCCTCTTTTCACAGTACGCTGTCGTTTCTGCAGTTCAGGCAATGAAAATGGCCGGACTTACTTCTGATAACTTTAACACAGAAAAAGCGGGTATAATACTTGGTAATGGTATCGGAGGCTTTGAAATTCTGCAGGATGCTTTTAAGGTAATGTTTGACAAAGGGACAGGCAGAATACCTCCGATGACTATCCCCAAAATCCTCTCAAACGAAGGGGCTGGCAACATTGCTATTCATACCGGCATAACAGGATCTGTCTTTTCAATAAATACAGCCTGTGCATCCGGTACTGACGCTATCGGACAAGCAGCTAATTCAATCAGATACGGTCTGAATGATGTTATGGTTGCCGGAGGCACTGAAGGCGGTCTGAATGAAATGGGAGTTGGCGGGTTTTGTGTACTCAAAGCACTGAGTACCAGTTATAACGAAACTCCTGAAACAGCCTGTCGGCCATTCGATGCTTCAAGGGATGGTTTTATTATTGCGGAAGGTGCCGGAATCCTTGTACTTGAAGAACTCAAACATGCTGAAAAACGGGGAGCAAATATACTTGCAGAAATAGTTGGATACGGTTCAACCGCAGATGCTTTTCATTTGACTGCACCAACACCGGACGGTAGAGGTGCGGCCCGTGCAATGATGCTGGCATTGGAGGACGGAGGGCTAAAACCGGAAGATATCGATTATGTCAACGCCCACGGGACCTCTACCCCTGCCAATGACCCGATTGAGACAAAAGCGATAAAAGCAGCACTTGGTGAACATGCTTACAAGATCAAGGTATCCTCAACAAAATCAATGACCGGTCACCTCGTCGGGGCAGCAGGCGCCCTGGAGGCAATTATCAGTATTTTGGCAATTCGAAATAATTTCTACCCTCCCACAATCAATCACCATACCCCGGGAGACGGATGTGATCTTGATTACGTTCCCAACAAGGGTATAAAGGGAGAAATAAAAACAGTGCTTTCGAATTCCCTTGGATTCGGAGGTCATAACGCAGTTGTTGCACTAAGAGAGTATGTAAAATGAAAAAAATAACAGATTTAATTCCTCATAGAAAACCATTTCTATTCGTAGATGTACTTGATGAGGTCAGTGAAGAAAGAATTGTCGGACGTAAAATCTTTACCGAGGAAGAGTTTTTCTTTGCCGGACATTTCCCTGACTATCCGGTTGTTCCCGGAGTTATCCTTATTGAATCCATGGCTCAGACAGGGGGCGCAGGGATAGGTGAATTAGGTATTGTCGGAAATGTAATATTCTTCCTTGCAACAGTAGACAAGGTAAAGTTTAGAAGGCAGGTCCGCCCGAACGAAGAAGTCCGCTATGAGATCGAGAATGTAAGAGTGTCCAAAACCATGCTGAAACAACGCGGTAAAGGGTATGTCGGAGATGAAATGGCAATCGAAGCCGAATGGCTTTGCCTGATCAAACAGCAGGATCAAGTCTGAACACAAATGTATCTCAAGGGCGGAAGAATTAACTCTTCCGCCTGTTATACCTCCCACTTATAAAAATCTCCAAACTTCTGAAATTGACTCTCAGCATTTTCTCTCTTATAATTTACCTGCCAGTGGAGGATAAATATGTTTTCAAAGATGAAAGATGATATTAATAAGACTGTATCCGGTCTGAAACAGAAGGGAATGTACAAAGGGGAAAGAGTTATTAAAACTCCCCAGGGGGCTCTCATAGAGACTGACACAAACGGCAAAGTACTTAACTTCTGCTCCAACAACTACCTCGGGCTTGCAGATAACCGGGAAGTAATCGCAGCATCAAAAAAAGCCATGGATGAGTACGGATTCGGGCTTTCTTCCGTAAGATTCATTTGCGGGACACAATCTCTTCACAAAAAACTGGAACAGGAAGTTTCAAGATTTCTGGGTACAGAAGATACCATTTTGTATTCTTCGGCGTTTGATGCTAACGGAGGGGTATTTGAACCGCTGCTCACCGCAGAGGATATTATCATTTCTGACACCCTTAACCATGCCTCGATAATAGACGGTATAAGATTGTGTAAGGCTGAAAGAGAACGGTATGCTCATTCTGATATGGAAGATCTTGAAAGAATACTTGGGAATACCGGAAACAAACGGTACAGGATGATAGCCACCGATGGAGTTTTTTCCATGGACGGAGACATTGCGGATCTTAAAAGCATTTGTATCCTTGCAGAAAGATATGACGCCCTTGTGTTGGTGGACGACAGCCATGCAACGGGATACATAGGCAAATCCGGACGGGGAACTCCCGAATACTGTGGAGTTGAAGGGAGAGTTGATATTATTACTACTACATTTGGTAAAGCCTTGGGCGGGGCATCCGGTGGCTGTATTTCCGGTAGAAAAGAGATCATAGAAATTCTAAGACAGAAATCCCGTCCCTACCTGTTCTCAAATACTCTTGCTCCGGCAGTGGCAGGAGGAGTTTTGAAAGCGATCGAAATAACATCATCGAATCGGGCTCTGACAGATGTACCGCTCGAAAATGCAGGTATATTCAAAAGAGAAATCAAAAAAGCCGGTTTTGACATTGTTGATGGTGATACTGCAATTGTACCCATAATGCTGTACGATGAGGCAACTGCTGTAAAGATGGCAGATATGCTCCTTGAAGAGGGGATATATGTAGTGGGGTTTACCTATCCGGTTGTACCGAAAGGGATGGCCCGGATCAGGGTTCAGTTCT
>QNBL01000166.1 GCA_003641695.1 Spirochaetota bacterium | reverse complement strand
GTCCTGTCTTACGTTTTTGAAAAGTACCGTGGATTCTCCGGGATGGTAGCGGACCACATAACCTTCGGCATCCGTTCCGCTTTAAGAGAAAGTTCAACGGCTTTTGGAATCAGCACTATCGAGACTGATACGTATCATACCCTATGGATGAGAGGGGAGCGGGAAAAAATACCCGGGGATATACAGAGGTATGCATTGAAACTGCTCGGGAAACCCCGTCACATAGGCACCCATCCCGGAGGGGTTGTTATTACCCCGGAGCCCATTACCGCCTATACTCCCGTTCAGCCTTCCGCTCTTAATCGGCCGGTTATTGCCTGGGAGAAGGAGGGCACGGAAGAAGCAGGACTTGTAAAGATAGACCTTCTGGGAAACAGGTCTCTGGGGGTCTTAAGAGATTCCATTGCCGTAATCAACGAACGGTACAGCACTTCCCTGGAGTGGGATCTCTTCTCCCCTCAGGGAGATCCGGAAACGGAGAAGGATATAGCACGGGGAGATACCCTGGGTGTTTTTTACATTGAATCCCCGGCGACACGACAGCTGCTGAAAAAAATGAGTATGGGAGATTATGAGCATCTTATAATTGCAAGTTCCATAATACGCCCTGCTGCCAGCGGCTGTATTCATGATTACGTAAAGCGTCTAAAGGGACAGAAGTTTACTCCGTATCCTGAACCTGCAGGCTCAATTCTTGCTGATAATCTGGGGGTCATGGTATACCAGGAGGATGTAGCCAGGATAGCCCGCAAAGTCGCCGGTTTCAGCTACGGAGAGGCTGATTCACTTCGGAAACTTCTCTCCAAAAGAAACAGGGAGGAACGGCTGAGAAGAATCGAACAAAGATTCAGGGCAGGAGCCCGGAGGAATGGATTCAGCAAAGATGCCATGGATCACCTCTGGAGCGGAATTTTGTCATTCGAAGGGTACTCATTCTCGAAGGCTCACAGTGCATCCTATGCCCTCGTCTCCTTTAAACTGGCATGGGTCAAGAACCGCTATCCCCTTGTGTTCTATACCTCTGTCATAAACAACGGCGGCGGGTATTACGACCGGCAGGTATATATTGATGCGGTAAGAAGAATGGGTTTTCCCGTACTTCCCGCAGATATAAATAGAAGTATGATCAGGTACACCTGTACGGAGAATACCCTGGTAACGGGACTGGGTCAGCTCAAAGGGATCTCCGAAGCATGTCTGGAAAAGATTATCAATGAAAGGGAAGAGAACGGGATGTTCAGGGATATATTCGATTTTTATGACAGGGTGGATCCTGTGTTTGAATCTGTAAGAATCCTGACCCGGTCCGGCACTCTGGACAGTATTGCAGATTCCTATACCAGACCGCAGCTGCTGTGGCTGTTTTACGCCAGGGATAAGGAAGCTTCGCTGTTTGTAGAAAAACCCCGGATTCCGGAGTCTCTTGGAGATTACAGCGATGCGGTAAAGCTTACAGATGAGATCCGGACATTGGGAATCATTATCCACAGACACCCTTTGGAAATTTTCCGGGGAAGAATAGACCGGCTGTCGAAGGTTCTTGGAGGATACCCGGTCGTTGATTCCAGAAGTTTGGACCGCTGGGCAGGTAAGGAGGTATACATCCCCGGGATTTTGGTAACTGCCAAAGGGATAGAGACAAAAAGCAGGAGAGAAATGTCCTTTATCTCCTTCGAAGATGCCTACGGTATATTTGAAACAGTTATGTTTCCCCATTTCTACAGCAGGGAAAGGTGGAAACTCTATTCGGGAGCTGCGTTTTTCATATTCGGGAGGGTCGAAAATGATTTCGGAGCTCTGCAGATTCAGGTCAAAGAACTGCTTGCTCTGAATAAACGTAATAAATATGCTCTTATCAGCCGATAATACCACTGTGAAGGTTTTAGTACTCTACAAATCCGTGGATAGTGATATCGCTGAGCAGATATCCTTGATCTGTAAAGCATCAATTTCAGAGGTAACTCTGTATCCCTATAAATCGGCATGGCGGAATGATCTGCATGAGAAACTTGAGTCTCATGATGTAGCTGTTGCAGTCGTTGACAGGGACTTTTTCAAATATGCAGCGGCTGTTTTTGTATCCGGATATGCAGCGGGGGGAAAAAAGCCTCTTGTTCTTTTTATGAAAGAGCAGTACAGGGTATCCGGGTATATGAAAGGATTGCCGGCTATAAGAAATTTGAGATCCCTGACAGGTATTCTGCAGGAGGAGCTGGCAAAGGCTGAGCGTTCGGTCCTGAGGGAAGAAGCAGAAAAAAAACTGGGATCCATGGGAGTCCCCTTTACCCCGGAAGCTTTTATTGATACTGTCCGGGAGGGGGCGATAGATGCTGTTAAACAGTTTTTAGAAGCCGGTTTTTCTCCCGATCTTACCAATGAGCGGGGGGTTCCGCTTCTTTGTATAGCAGCCCGTAACAGGCATCGGGCAGTGGTTATTCAGCTGTTGCAAAAGGGCGCAGATGTGAATGCGGTGAGCAAAGACCGTGGAAATACTGCGCTGATGGATGCTGCTGCAGAAAAAGATAGTGATCTGGTAAAAGATCTGATCGAATCCGGAGCTGACCTGAATGTAAAAAACAAGACCGGGCAGAGTGCCCTGATTCTTGCTGCAGGTCAAAAGGCGGAGGATATAGCTGTTCAGCTTATCGGGGCAGGAGCTTCGGTTGAAGCCAAGGATGCTCTCGGGATGACAGCGGAAAAATATGCGAAACTCTACAACCTTTCTTCCCTCCTCAAGGCCCTTGAACCCGATCCCTAATCTTTTTCTTGACACATGAAGTTCTCCATATTACTTTATCCTCAGGAAGCGTTATGAGTAGTAAAAATGAACGGATAGTGATATTTCATATATACAGGAATGACGGAACTTCACTGTTTCTTCACCCCTTTGATGACAGGAATACCCTTTTTTCTCTTGAAGACGGAGTGAAGGTTGAGGGGCTCTTCGGAAGGGAACCCCGGGTAGAGAGTTTAACCATGTTCAGGAACAAGCTTTATCGGCTTATTGAAACGGGAGTAAAGGAATGGATTGTGGACACCAAGTTCATCCCCCGTTTTATCCTGTCTTCAGCTGTTTTCCTTCTCGTCTACTTTTTTACCTCCCTGGTTATCCGGGATCCGATCCCTATTGTTGACGAACTGCTCATTTCAATTGCTGCATCGGTATTTGTTTATTTTTTCCTTTCAAAGAGGGACCAGAATTCGGAAAAAGCTTCAGGAAAGAGGCTCAAACTCAGAATACATGTGGACAGGATTGTTTTTAATGAAAGCAGTTTTGTAAAAAAGTTTGAAGAGATTCTCAACTACAACGAGTCTGTTGAAGCCTGGGAGCTGATCCCGTCAATAATCTCTCCGGAAAGTGAGCTTATTCCTGAAACTGAAAGGGAAGATGCTCAAATCCTTCTTTCATATCTGGAAAGAATGTTTTCCGGCAAGGTGTATCGAAAACAGGAGAAAAAACTTTCCAGATATAAAAAGGAAGACAAGAAAAAACTGCTCTCCTGGGCAAAAGCAAATAAAGTGGATCTTTCTCTGTACGCTGCTTACAGAAATATTAAACTTATTTCTCTACCTGATTAATAGCTTCCATCTCTTTCTGGAGGTTAAGAGCTTTCTGAGCTACCAGGATGGTTTCTCGGGCAGGCTGGAAGGTAGGATCAATATTCAATGCTGCATTCCAGTAGCTTATGGCTTTGTTTAAATTCCCTTTCGCGTATTCCTCCAATCCTGCAAGGTAGTATGAATCCACCTTGGAAGCCTGGGAAAATCTGCCCCTGTCTCCCAGATTGAGCTTCATCTGGATGGTGAATCTGTCAGGAGAGGTGAGTTGGGTAGTCATATCCAGAGTGTAGTTTGTATTAAAGGTTACCTTGTCAAGAATAAGCTGTGCACCAATAGTAAACCTTGGATTTGAGCCTCTGTAGGAGAATCCTGAATGAAGAGAATAAAAATCAGTAAGATTGAGATTCATTCCTGTTGCTATATTCCATTTTTCCCATTGCTCCTGAGGTAAAGACAGGCTGAAAGGGTAGTTGAAGTCGAAGGAGATGAGAAGCGGCCGGATTGCAGAGTAGGCGATTCCCGCAGTTGCAACTGAGGGCAGGGGCTCTCCCATTGCGTCAAGCCCGATGTTCTTGATAACTCCTCCAAGAGAGAAGTTCCTGTCCCGGGAGGCATAGAATTTTGCAAAATTAAATCGTGTCAGAAAACCTGCATCCGCCATCAGGGTAAATACAGACTGATTCTCTACCACATGGTTTTGGTAAACAACGGCAGGGATATTTCTGTACGCAGCCTTGATATTTGCCCCAACGGAAAGACCATAGAAGTAATAACTGGAAAAAAAGTTGTACGATACGTTCATGGTTGCTACAGTTTCGGAATAGTAGCTGCTTGAAAGCTCTTCACCCCATCTATTGTACCCGGTAAAGGGAACGTAGAGGAATTTACCTCCAATACCTACTCCAAGGTTGTTAAATCTGGTAGTATAGACAACGCCTTCCATATTTGAATCAGCTATCCAGTTATTATGGTTAAGGGCAAGTTCCGTATACGGCAGAACAGCACTGCCTGCCGGGTTTGATTCCATGAAACTGATATCCGACGATACGGCTGTATAGGCGGTTCCCATCCCTTCGTACAGTCCTCCGGAGGGGATAATAAGAGTTGGAAATGCGGTAAGGCCGGTGTTTTCATCCGAGAAAAATGAATCTGAACCAAGTGAGGATAACGCACTGTAGAAATCGGAAAGATCAACCGAAAACAGCGGCAAGACAGAGATGAACAAAATAATAATGCAGAGAAATCGCTTCATCATAATAAAATATACTTCGTAAAGCTTTTTTTATCCACTATTTTTTAGGATATGGAGGGATAATGGTATAAATTATATAACTGCTCAACTGTTAAATGCCGAAACTCGTAAAGTGGGAGTGTAAAATTTAAAGGTGCCTGTTTCTTGTAGGAAAGTGTTCATTTTACTTTTTTTTGTTCTCTTCGTCTCAGGTTTAACGATGGAGGTGTATGCCGGTGGGCAGAAGGAAGATCGTCTCCCCCAGGCACAGAAACTCATAGAAGAGGGGAAGTACAATGATGCAATCCTCATTCTTACCGAAATAATGAAAACCAATCCCGATCAGTTTAATGAAGCCCAGAAACTTGTCAATGAGATCAGGACTGCCCGGGAGCAGTATAATGAACTCTATGCACAGTTGATTACTGTCCTTAACCCTCCAAAGGGTGAGGCTATTAACGAAGATTTAGCCTACAAGCTGATTCGGGACATGGAAGGTCTGGATAAAACACCCAACAAAGCGGCAGTTGCAGCATTCGCTCAGGCCCGGGATACAATAGTATTTGCCGTTACAAACCGCACCTTTGAGAGTATAATGGATGAATGCACAATCCTTCTTGGAGATGGGAAGTATGTGGAAGCTATTGACAAATACCTTTCAGGATTCATTCTGCATCGGGAGTTTTTTGAGAAAAAGGATTACGGGAACATAGTTCTGAACCAGATTGACAGTGATATTGCAGAGATAGAAAGTTTCATAGAACGGTTCAAGGCATTACTTCCCCTTATTGATAATGCATCCACCGCTCTTTCAGGGGCGTTGGTTTCTACTTCTCTGGAAAATATAGAAACGGCTGCGGACAGTTATAAAACATTGATGATCTCCGCACTGAATTTAAAGCGGAACATTGTTGCCCGGGCACGTAATCTTGACAGTATAAGGGAGTCCATACAGAAAGAAGATGAATCGGATATTCCATACCTGTCAACACTCAGGGTTCTTTCAAAGGGACGTGTGAAATCTGAAACTCGCGAGGGTCTTGCCGGTTCAATAGAACTTTACTGGGCCGGGGTATTAACGAAAAATGCTCAAGAGATGGAGCTTGATCTGGAAGATCGGTACTCAAAAATACTCTCTCTGTATGATTTGGGGAATTACCAGGAAGGAATCCAGGAGGCTTCGGATACTTCAAAAACAGCAGAGATTCTGTTGTCTCTTCAGAATTTGTGGGGAGGGCTTGTTGCTATTGATAAAAACGGAAATCCATCTGAAAAGGGGTGGACTCTGGTTGAAGAAAAGCTCCCTCAAATCCTGAAAACAGAAGAAATAAATGATGCTGTAAACAAACTGTCCGCTCTTGGCAGCAAACAGCTGCAGGTGCTTGATCTTGTTTCAAAGGTTGAAAAAGTTGATGATCCGGGCAGTATTGAAAGTAATAGAGAGATCCTTTTAGGGCTGAAGAAAGATATTGAAACAATCCGTATGGATATCGAAAAACGTAAGGAAAACCTTGCCGGTATAGCTGCAGCGGGAATTGAGGTG
>QNBL01000165.1 GCA_003641695.1 Spirochaetota bacterium | reverse complement strand
ATGGTCATTCCATCGGTAAACAAAAGATCATTTGTTGTGGCCTCCACTCCGGTTGTCCATGAACCGTTTGAAGAGTAGTACTGGGGAAGCACTGCCGAATATGCCGTATGAAGCGCAAGTATGGTTTTGAATGTATAGGTATCTGAAACCGGTACATCAAGGAGGGTAAAGAAACCTTCTGCCTTTGACTGGGTTTTTAAATAGTTGCTTCTCCCGCCGATAAATCCTCCTGCATAGGTGAATATTTCGTTAAAGAAAAATCCCTTTCCCGGATTCATTACAAAATCACGGGTATCCCATCCGAGATTCAGCCACAGTTTGTTATTAAAAAGCCAGGTATCAAGGTTATTTCTTATGGCGGGATTATACGGGCGGTATACTTCAGGATCATAATGAACCCGGGTAAATGAAGTTTTAAGACCCGTACCGGTTGTTACCCTGCCCACGGGCGTATGGAACGTATAGCCGGTATTAACACCGGTGGCAAACTCAAGGCTGTCATACTGCATAAGATACGAAGAATCTATTGTTTCGCCATTATCTATAGCATCTTTCCACTCATCGTAACTGTTGTACGGGTCAGGGGCTGCAGTTCCGTTATTATATTCATCTTCCGAGAACCTGGCTCCCATAATGTCCTGTTTTATATTTTCGTTTAAAAGATGTTCAAAAGAGAAATTAATTCCCGCAGACCACCGTTTCCCCATAAGCCAGTTATCCATAAAACCCAGGGTTAAATTTTGTTTGTTTGTTGAAAGCTCGGTTCCGATATTGAGATTTTGCCCTTCCCCTCTGAAATTTCTGTCGTTCCACTTTAGAAATCCGACTACAGGAAAGGTGCCTGCTGCGCCGGTAAAGGTAATGCCGAATTGAATATCGGTGTTTTTTGCTTCCTCTACGTTGAGCACAAGGTCCATAAGCCCTTCTGCTGAACCGTAGGGTGTTTCGGGGTTTATAGTAGAAAAAAGGCCGGTATTGTACAGGTTTTGGACTCCCTCAATAACCTTGTCTTTGCTGAAAACATCACCGGGAGACAAAGGTATCTCTCTGTAGATTACATGATCTTTTGTTTTAACGTTTCCTTTGATAAGGATATTCTCTATATGAGCCCGTTCCTTTTCAACAACTGTAACAGTATAGGCAATGGATCTCTCTCTGGAATCTCTTTTCTGGTCAATCTTTATATCGTTAAATATATACCCGTCATTGTAGTAGAGATCGGTTATCTTGGTATAGCCGGCTATAAGTTTTGACTGATTG
Organism: Spirochaetota bacterium; assembly: GCA_003641695.1. Lineage (GTDB taxonomy): Bacteria > Spirochaetota > Spirochaetia > B11-G9 > B11-G9 > B11-G9. The sequence continues at coordinate 5,102 of QNBL01000165.1, read as the reverse complement.
AGGATATCCCCATCTTTAAGGAGGACTTTTTCTCTAAGGGTATCATTGCTAAAGAGCGTATTTCCCTTAAAGTATATTCCTTCAAAGAACCATTGTTCCCCCTCTTCTATGTAGTAGGTCAGTTTTAGAAAGTTTCTGTCTTTCTCGCTCTCTAAAAGGTCTTTTTTAATCTCAACCACCTTTGCATCAACGTACCCTCTGTCGGCATAGTATTTTACAATGGCTTTTTTATCCTCTTCGAGGAGGTTATTCTTGAAAACACCCTTTTTCAGCAATTTCTGTTCCTTGGTGGAGAGAAGCCCTTTCAAGGTTGAATCGGTAGCGAAGTTATTTCCGGAAAAAGCAATCTCCTTAACTCTGGTCTGGTAGCCCTCCTCAATGGTAAACGTTACTTTAACAAGTTTGGAATCTTCATCTTCTGCGCTTTCTGAGGCAACGGATACATCCGGGTAACCCTTGTCAAGGTACAGATCCATTATCGCTTTTTCATCAACCCTTAGTTTTGTTTTACTGAATATATCGTCCTTCTTGAGAAGGATTGTATCAAGAATATCTCCATCGGAAACATTTTTATTTCCATCTATTTCTATATTCCCTACAACTGGTTTTTCTTCCACTGAAAAAATAATGATAACACTTTTTTTCTCAGGATCCCCGGGTTCCGCTTCAGCCCTGAATTTTTTAAAGTAATCCAGAGCAAATAGTTTACTCTGCATGTCTTTAAACAGGGAATCGGTATACAATTTACCGGTAAACTGATTGGTAAAGTTGGATAAATCCGTTTTGGAAACATTATGAAGTCCTTCAAACCGGACCTCGACTATCGGTTTTTTTACATACCATGCTTGTTGAGCGGTTATCATCAATACCGGTAATAAAAGCAGAAGTAAAATAATTCCTAATTTTCTCATATAATCTCCCTATTGTTAGTAAGAAAAGCCCCAGGAAAAACTGAGACTGGTGTTATCTAAACTAGACACCGGATTAATAAAATCCGGTTCTATGGCTAAATCAAGAAGGAAAAAAGGAGTTTCCCATTCAAGATTTATAGTTGTCTGAATCTGTAACGATTCATTTCCTGTGTAATCCTCTGAAAACCCGCTGGTTGTTCCAAGCTGAACCATCGTCTGTAAAAACAGTGAATTACCGAAATACTTTCCCAAATATATGGTGGTATTGTCAAGATACTTACCGAACAAGTCCGATGAAGTATTATCGCTAATACCGCTTCCTGCGAATCTATCCAGAATAATGTTCTGTATCATCTGCGTCCGTATGGAAAAAAGATCCAGCTGAAATATATCTTTTACCTTCTGCTCAAACCCTCTGACAATACTGAACTGGCTTACGAGATCTCCCGTGAGAACCAGAGCGGATGTTATATCAACCTTTTCACTTCCTAATTGAGCGAATACATTTGATCCCAGCATTGCCATAATCTCCACAGTGGGGAGGGCTGGATCTGATTCAAATCGCGGTGAGAACTTACTCAAAGGGGTCTTGTCCAGATACATGTATACATTGACAACCTCTCCTTTTGAATCAACTTCTCTTATCCGGGCTTCAAAGTCAACAAGGGGATCAAAAGATTCTTCGTTTTCATTAAAGATAATTGTACCACTGGTAAGATAGAAATTCCTCTGAAAGTAATAGATTTCTCCATATTTTACGGCAATATCACCTTTGACACTGTATGTGCCGCTGTTTCCATCCATTACAACATGGAGCGTCTGATCCGGTTCCGTATTCGCCTTTATTATAGGCAGATTCGTCGAAGGCCATAATACTTCTACCTTCCGGCCGGTAGTGAATTCCATATCGACAGAGATGTTGGATGACCCCTCTACGCTGCTTTTTTCTGTCTGTCCGAGGGCAATGATGGATTTGTCCACCTTTAGTTTGCCGGAAATTTTTATCTGGGAGCCAAGGCCTTCGATTCTAAAATTCCCCGCTGCATAGCCATTGATCCCTAATCCGATTGATCCGATACGGTACAGCAGGTGAACACCGGGTTCATTTATGGTAGTAAAATCGAGTCTGTATTTGCCGGGGACCCACTTGCTGAAGGTAAAATCCGCCTCCCCCGTTACGTCCGCATCGCCGCTTTTCATAACAGTGGTTGATACATGCATATTCTTTTTTGAAAAGGTGATTGTTGTATTGAAGGGCTCGATAGGATCTATGAGATAGGAGAGTTCTCCCACCGCTCCCTTTACATTCAGGGTGCCGGTAAAATCAGGATCTCGTAATTCTCCGGTTATCTGAACATCGCCGTAACCCGCTCCGCCGGAAAACCGGAATCCTGCTATCTTTACAATGTTTATGGCAGTAAGATTAATTCTGCTGTCTTTCAGTATAATATCAATCTTCCCGTCCTTAATTCTCCCATAAGCGTTTGTTTTTACAGGGAAACTGTCAGTAGTGGAACATTTAAAAGTACCATCCTTTTCTAAAAAACCATATATACTGTTGTCTGGTCCACCTTCAAATTTAAAGTTACTGTTTTCATCCCTGGCAAGATCCAGATACCAGTTTTGTGCTTTTTTACCGTCAATTTTTGCATTTTGTGAAGCAAACCTCCCTTTGAAAGAGAGGTGCTTCAGGTTTTCTACGGTTATTTTTTGCAGATTCTCAGGTCTTAAGAATGCTCCCTGCAGAGAAAGGTCCGAAGTAATGCTGTGTCCCCCTATGTTACTCTGAAGCTTGGCTGAGATACCGTACTTGCCTGATTTAGTGTCAAAGTTTCCTTTCCCCTCTGAAAAAGAATACATCTGATATTTCAGTGTAAAATCATCCACACTCAGAGTGCTGTTTTTAAAATGTATGGATGATGACAAATCTATAGGGTTAGAGGAATAAATTCCCCTGTCAAGACGTATTGTTGCCTGGAAATCAGGATTTGTTCTGCTCCCTTCTGCAGAAACTTTCCCTGACAGTAGACCGCTCAGGGATGACTTCTTATAGCGTTCTATCGGAGTTCCCGAAAAAACAGCATCCAGGTTAAGAAGATTTTTGGTCATCAGTAGTGAACCGCTGTAACTTTCATTGTTTTGCTCATCCGTTAGGAAAATACTGCCATTGTAATTATTTCTGCCTAAGTCGTATTCGAACGTACTTTCTCCATAGAGAGTCGATAGTGTGTCGGTAAAGGTGATTTCCTTAAACAAGGCACGGTTCTGGGTTACCTCTCCGGAAAATTCAAGTTTATTCTCCGCGATCGGCAGCGGGAGATTTTTAATAACCGCCTTTTCAAAGAGTACTTTCCAGGAGGAATTGTTAAGGTAATATCCACTGCAGTTTACAGAGACCTCGGTTACATAATCTTTTAAAGGCACCGGGAGCGACGTGCTTTGGGCAGAAAAGTTTACTCCTGTATCGCTGAATTGAGCTGAAAGTAAAAGATTGTAGTTACCCCTTACAAAAATTCCATCTTTCCCAGCGTTGAGAAAGAAATTGTAGGGATAAGTATTAAATACAAGATCTGCTCTGACCGTATAATTACCTTTCTTCCGTTCGGCGAGAAGGTCCCCTGTCAATTCTTCACCATGCCAAAGTGCTTTGACTCCTGTAATATTGATTCCATCGTTGTTTCCCGTACAGCTGAATGAAATTGTGTTTGTGTTATCAGATGCATCTTTCAGCTTTACATTGACCAGGGAGAATGAAAATTTCTTAAAATCAGTGGTAAGAAAGCCTTCTGCATTCAAAACTACACTATTGGTATATATTTTCCCTGTATACCTATTAAAGGGCTTCAGCGGTAAATTATCGGTGATAATATTCAGCTGCATAAAAAGTTCGGGAGCATACTGAAAATTCCCCTCTATTGTAGTCTTGTTATCCGGACCTTCAGTGTTTACAACGGTAAAGGATGCTGAGAAATCGAAATCATCACTGTATTTTTTTACCTCTCCCTCTATATTCTTGAAATTTATTCCGTTTAACTCAACCGTTGAACCGCTGATTTCCAAATCGTTTTCTATCAAACGGAAGAAAAAAGTTCCCTCTAATGTATTGTTTTTATACTGTCCATTTCTCACTGAAAGAAATCCATCGGGAAGCATTCTGTCAAGAAAAAAGCTGCCCTGGTAGTAATAGTTACCTAATGGGGAAACTAACCTGGCATACTTGAATGTAACCTCCTCATTATCTCCCGACAGTTCTGTCTTGAAATTGTATTTACCACCCAGTACTTTGTTTTTTCCTTTAATAACGGCACTGCCCTTATATGAAAGTTCTTCTGTGATCAAGGAATAATTGATGGAAAGATCCAGGGAATAGATTCCTGAAATCCAATTATTAACGAATTTGTTTTCACGCAGGGAGAATAGATAATCAGAGGGGATAAACTTTTCACAAATAATCGAAAGGACAGCGTCTTTACTTCGGGAATTATAGCTTATTTCCATATCCAGCGGTGAACTGTCTTCAATCTTCCTGATTACCAGCAATTCATCAGCCCTCTGGATCTGAACAGATAGTGAGTTCAGGGAAAACAGATTGGTGGAAAGGGCTTTTAAGGCAAGTCTGCTGTTAAAATCGGTCAACGACTTGTTAATACTACCGGAGTATTTAAAACGTGCACTGCCACGGGTAAACCATTTAGTACTGATTTTCCCGCTGATTTTTCCTTTTGTTGAAAACTTCAGACCTTGATCCGCAGTAGATACTTTAAAAAAAAATTTTTCCAGAACAAAAGTGTTTTCTCCATTCTTTACGGTAACAGAAAGATTTTTTCCACTGAGTACTACCTGTGGCAGGTTTATTCTTCCGGTTCCTGTCTTGCCGGAGGTAAAAAGAGTCAGCAAATCTTTATCTTTTTTTAAATCAAAATTCAACCTTGACTTGACAATACTTATTTCTTTCAAAGAGCTGCTATAATTCCCTTTGATAAGCTGCAGCAGGGAGTAATGTACCCTGATTCTGCCGACTTTGAGGAGTTCTTTATCTCCCTCTTTTTCCATGATAACTACATCCCGCATTTCAAGAAAAATAAAAATGGAAGGAGATATGGATGAATAGGATATATGGCGCTGTAATCGATCTTCAAGCAGGCTAATGGTCTCTTCCTTCAGCCTATCCATTCTATTATCAATTTTTTT
>QNBL01000164.1 GCA_003641695.1 Spirochaetota bacterium | reverse complement strand
TGTACTGGATGATGTGGTCAAAGAACATCCTGTTATGCTGAACCGTGCCCCTACGCTGCACCGTCTTGGTATCCAGGCCTTTGAACCGGTTCTGGTTCAGGGCAAGGCTATAAAGCTTCATCCTTTGGTATGTCATGCGTATAATGCGGACTTTGACGGAGACCAGATGGCAATCCACGTGCCTTTGACTCAGGCTGCACAAATTGAGTGCTGGACCCTTATGCTTTCGGTAAATAACCTGCTTAACCCCGCAAATGGAAGTCCCGTGGTGTTTCCTTCTCAGGATATGGTGCTCGGTATCAACTATCTTACCAAAATAAAAGAAGGGTCCAAAGGGGAAGGAAAGTATTTTGTCAGTATGGAAGAGGTTATTCTGGCCCGGGAATACGGCGTAATTACCTACAATACAAAGATTAAAATGAAGATGGGTGATGAGGTTGTAGAGACTACTCCCGGAAGACTTCTTTTTAACGAAGTTATGCCTGAAGAGATCGGCTTTATAAACAAGACTTTTGGTGATAAAGAATTGAGAACTCTGGTGGCTGAAACTTATTCAAAGCACGGTCCGGCTGTTGCTGTCAGGATGCTGGATTCGATCAAAGATATCGGTTTTAGATATGCAACCCTTTTTGGTGCAACAATCGGTGTGAATGATATTGTTATACCGGCCAAAAAGAAAGAGATGATCGAAGCTGCCAACGAAGAAGTCAAGGAGATCCAGGAGCAGTATATTCAGGGGCATATTACCCAGGAAGAGAGATACAACAGGGTTATTGAGGTGTGGAGTAAGACAAATGAGGATCTTACCAACGAACTTATGGATTTCCTGAAGCAGGTAGATAACGGATTTAATCCGGTATACATGATGGCAGACTCCGGAGCAAGGGGTAGTAGAACCCAGATTAGACAGCTCGGAGGAATGCGTGGTCTTATGGCAAAACCTTCAGGTGATATTATTGAGCTGCCGATACGGTCAAACTTCAAGGAAGGGCATTCAATCATAGAGTTCTTTATATCCACCAACGGTGCCCGTAAGGGCCTTGCGGATACAGCCCTGAAGACTGCTGATGCAGGTTACCTGACAAGACGTCTGGTTGATATTGCTCAGGATATGGTTGTTAATATAGATGACTGCGGTACCATAAATGGAATCGAAATCAGTGCTTTGAAGGATGGGGAGGATATTGTTGAATCCCTTGCCGACCGTATTACCGGCCGTTTTACTCTGGAGAGGGTAAAACATCCGATAACCGGTGAAATTATTATAGATGTAAACGAAGTGATTACCGATGAAATTGCTTCTCTGATTGAGGGTGTGGGGGTTGAGAAGGTAAAAATCCGTACGGTACTTACCTGTGAAGCGGAGCATGGTGTTTGCCGTAAGTGTTACGGCAGGAATCTTGCAAACCACAAGACTGTTGATATAGGAGAAGCTGTCGGTATTATAGCAGCTCAGTCAATCGGCCAGCCGGGAACTCAGCTTACCATGCGTACCTTTCATATTGGCGGAGCTGCAACCAAAGTAAGTGAAGAGAACAGAACCAAACTCTCCTATCCTGTCCTTGTGAAGGAAATTACCGGGAATACAGTAACTCTGGATAACGGTGATGTTCTTTTTACCAGGAAGGGGTTTTTGTCCGTTGCAAAGGTCATAAGAACTGTTCCAGTTGAAAAAGGTTATACTGTAGAAGTCAGCGACGGGCAGAAGGTTACCGGAGGTGAGGTTCTCCTTAAAAAAGGTAAAGATGAAATCAAGGCGAAAGAGATTGCTTTTGTCCATTTGACGGATAACCAGGTTGTTCTGGTTGCCCAGGATCAGCAGCTTGATGTCCGTAACGGGGCTGAACTTCATGTTTCCATAGGGGATATCGTTCCGGCTGAAACTTCAATAACAACGTTCGATCCCTTTTCCGAACCTATTCTTGCAGAGAGTGACGGAACTGTCCGTTTTGATGACATTGTTCTCGGAACAACCCTGAAGGAGGAGATCAATGAGGATACCGGTAATATAGAAAAGAAGATTACTGAATTCTCTCTTGAGACCCTGCAGCCCAGGATTGTTCTTGTGGATAAAGCTGGAAACGATGTTGCCACTTACTTCCTTCCCGGATCATCGTACCTTAATGTTGAAGACGGTGAGATTGTAAAAAGAGGTAAAACCCTTGCCAAGCTGCTTAAGGAATCGGTAAAGACCAGGGATATTACCGGTGGTCTTCCGAGGGTTGGAGAGCTGTTTGAAGCACGAAGACCAAAGAACGCCGCTGTTCTTGCCAAGATAAGCGGTACGGTTGTATTCAGGAATATTGTAAAAGGTAAGCGGGTTATAATGGTCGGGGATGATTATGGGAAAGAGTACAAGCATCTTGTACCTATGGGTAAGCATCTTCTCGTAAGGGACGGAGACCTTGTTCAGGCAGGGGAGCCTCTCTGTGACGGGAGCCGGGACCCCCACGATATCCTCGATATCCTTGGAGAAAACGCATTGCAGGCATTCCTGGTAAACGAAGTACAGGAGGTTTACCGGCTTCAGGGCGTGAATATCAATGACAAACATATTGGTGCCATTGTACGGCAGATGATGAGGAAGGTTGAGATCGTCCAGGTTGGAGATACTGGTTTTATTTACGGTCAGCAGATCGATAAGTATAAATTCCATGAAGAAAACAGAAAGGTCCTGAGAGAAGGCGGTCAGGCAGCGGTGGCAAAACCGATGCTGCTGGGAATTACCAGAGCTTCGCTCAACATAGATTCTTTCATATCGGCAGCATCCTTTCAGGAGACGACCAAGGTATTGACAAACGCCGCAATAGCTGGTAGTACTGATGAACTGCGTGGACTTAAGGAAAACGTAATTATTGGTCATCTCATTCCTGCAGGTACCGGGATGAGAGAGTACCGGAATGTTAAACTTTACGACGAGAATAATGAAGATCTGGATGCTTCAGTAAAGAGCTTGCTGGAAGCCAGGAAACTTGAGAGATCATCCGAGGGTGAAACGATTGAAACTGATAATGTCCAGGAGTAGATACGGTTCCATGCTGACCTTGGTTGTACACTATATTTTTAAAGGGGAGAGTATCGGATAGATGCCAACAATAAATCAGTTAATTAGGAAAGGGCGAAAATCGATAACCAAAAAAACTAAAGCGCCGGCGCTTGATTCGTGTCCTCAGAAAAGGGGTGTTTGCACAAGAGTAATGACGGTAACACCCAAAAAGCCGAATTCAGCACTGAGAAAAGTAGCGAGAGTCCGGCTTACGAACGGGATTGAGGTAACAGCCTATATTCCCGGCATCGGGCATAACCTTCAGGAGCACTCTGTAGTGCTTCTCAGGGGTGGGAGAATCAAAGATCTTCCCGGTGTGCGTTATCATATTGTTAGAGGGGCCAAGGATACTCTTGGTGTTGATGACAGGAAAAGCGGAAGATCCAAATACGGCGCAAAAAAGCCGAGAGCGTAGGAGGATAGGGTAATGGCAAGAAGAAAAGTAGCGCCTGTTAGAGAGGTTTTACCTGATCCGCGTTATAACAGTACAGTTATAACAAAGTTTATCAACAGGATGATGGTAGACGGAAAAAAGTCCACCAGCACAAGTGCTCTTTACGGAGCGTTGGATATAGTACAGAGCAAGGGCAATGAAAATCCTCTTGAGATATTTTTAAAAGCACTGGAGAACGTTAAACCTATGGTTGAGGTTAAATCCCGGAGAGTGGGTGGCTCCACTTATCAGGTTCCTGTAGAGGTACGTGAAAAAAGAAGGGATGCCCTTTCCATGCGCTGGATTATACAGGCATCCAGAAGCAGGAGCGGCAGGTCAATGAGTGAAAAACTCGCTGCTGAACTACTTGATGCTTTTAATTCAACAGGGACTGCCTTCAAAAAGAAGGAAGATACTCACAGGATGGCAGAAGCCAACAAGGCTTTTTCTCATTACAGATGGTAGAAATACCGGTCTTGGGATTTTGCCCCTTGACTAAGATTTGTTAATTACGTATTATGCGTTCACTGTCCGGTTGTTTTAGTTGTCTATAACAACCGGACTGGTTTGTAGACCAAACCGATCGTCCTTTGTGCGGATTAAGCGGGGATGATGAGGTGGTATCAGTTGCTGTTTTATGAGCAGCCATGTCGGATCTGCATTGAGCATGCCGGATTCTGACCTCTGGACCTTCTTATCTTTTCTCTTCGTTTGTAAAATCTCCAGAGGATATTTGTATACTGACGGCTGTATGCCGTTTTAAATAGCTTAGCTTGAAAAATATATTGTGAATTTCACAAGGAGGAAGTGATGGCTAAAGAGAAGTTTGAGAGAACTAAGCCACATATTAACGTAGGGACCATCGGTCATGTAGACCACGGAAAAACAACCCTTACAGCTGCGATTACCATGTATTCTGCAAAGAAGAATGGTGCCAAGGTAATGTCTTATGAGGATATTGATAACGCTCCTGAAGAAAAGGAGAGAGGGATCACTATTAATACCAGACATGTAGAGTATGAGACGGACAATAGACATTATGCACATGTAGACTGTCCCGGACATGCCGATTATATTAAAAATATGATCACTGGTGCTGCCCAGATGGACGGTGCTGTAATCGTAGTAGCCGCTACTGACGGTGCTATGGCTCAGACAAAAGAGCATATCCTGCTCGCAAGACAGGTTGGTGTACCTGCACTTATCGTATTTGTAAACAAGGTTGACCAGGTTGACGATCCTGATCTCATCGAGCTTGTAGAAGAAGAGATGAGAGATCTTCTTAATGAATACGGATTCCCCGGGGATGAAATCCCTGTAATCAAGGGTTCTGCATTTGAAGCAATGGAAAATCCTGATGATGCTGAAAAGAACAAGTGTATTGAGGAGCTTCTCAATGCGATGGATACATACTTTCCTCTTCCTGAAAGAGATATTGACAAGCCTTTCCTTATGCCTATTGAAGATATTTTCTCAATCCAGGGCCGTGGTACTGTAGTAACCGGTAGAATTGAGAGAGGTGTCGTTCACGTGGGTGACGCTGTTGAAATAGTTGGTATCCGTGAAACTTCCAAGACAACGTGTACCGGTGTTGAGATGTTTAACAAACTTCTCGATGAAGGTCAGGCTGGAGATAATATTGGTGCTCTTCTTAGGGGTACTGACAAGAAAGAGGTTGTCCGCGGACAGGTTCTTGCTCAGCCTGGGACAATTACACCTCACTCCAAGTTTGCCGGAACAGTGTATGTACTCAGCAAAGATGAGGGTGGTAGACATTCACCGTTTTTCTCCGGTTACAGACCTCAGTTCTACTTTAGAACAACTGATATCACAGGTACAGTTACACTTCCTGAAGATAAGCAGATGGTTATGCCCGGGGATAATACTTCAATTAATGTTGAACTTATTCATCCCATTGCTATGGAAAAAGGTCTTCGTTTTGCTATCCGTGAAGGCGGTAGAACCGTTGCTTCCGGACAGGTTACAGAGATAGAAGCATAAGTAATAGTTAAAAAGTCCTGCGTGTTCTTTAATACGCGGGACTGATATTTGGAGGAACGATGGCCAGGGAAAGAATCCGAGTTAGACTCAGAGGATTTGATATTGAACTTATAGATCAGAGTTCGCAGGCAATTGTACAGACTGTAGTTAAGGCTGGGGCAAAGGTGGCTGGTCCGGTTCCCTTGCCAACCAGAATAAATAAATTTACAGTGCTTAAGTCGCCCTTTGTAAATAAAAAATCTCGGGAACAGTTTGAGATGCGTACGCACAAGAGATTGATTGATATACTTGAACCTACATCAAAAGTCATGGACGCTTTAATGAAGCTTGAACTTCCTGCTGGTGTAGATGTCGAGATTAAGCAGTAAAGAACAATAAGACTAATTGAGGTAAGAGATGTTAGGGCTGATTGGCAAGAAAGTCGGAATGACACAGGTTTTTGATGAACGAGGGGTTTTAACTCCCGTAACTGTCATTAAGATAGAAGATAATATTGTTGTTGCTGACAGAGATGAAGAAAAAAATGGTTACAATGCAAAAGTAATTGGTTCTATAGATATAAAGGATAAGCATGTAACTAAACCGTACAAAGGACAATTTGGTGAGTTAACACCGAAGAGGTATATTAAGGAGATACGGGATTTCGATTCGGAAGTTTCTGTTGGTGATATGATGGGTGTGAGCCTTTTTAAGGATTTTACACATGTAGATATAGAAGGTACTTCCAAGGGTAAAGGGTATCAGGGTGTTATGAAGCGTCATGGTTTTGGCGGTGGTAGAAGCACTCATGGTTCCAAGTTCCATCGTGGATTGGGGGGTACCGGTATGGCTGCTACACCTTCCAGGGTTCAGAAAGGAAGCAAGATGCCCGGTAGAATGGGCGG
>QNBL01000163.1 GCA_003641695.1 Spirochaetota bacterium | reverse complement strand
GCGTCAAGATTGGACAGGGGTTCGTCAAAAAGAAGAACGCTTGGACGATTAATGATCGATCTTGCCAAAGCAACCCTCTGCTGCTGTCCTCCTGAAAGCTGATCGGGACGGCGGTTGTAGTACTCCTGAAGATTCATTATCTCCATTATCTTGTCAACTTCTTCCTTTATAACCTTTTTATCAAATCCTTTCAGTTCAAGCCCGAATGCAATATTCTGCCCCACAGAAAGATGGGGGAATATCGCATAGCTCTGAAATACCATGGCGGTATCCCTCTTGTTCGGCGGCAGATTGTTTATCATCTCCCCGGACAGCCATATCTCACCGGTGGTAGGGGTTTCAAAGCCGGATACGATTCTCAAGGTTGTTGTCTTTCCGCATCCTGAAGGGCCGAGAAAACTTACCATCTCCCCTTCATTGATCTCCAGGTTAACATCTTCTACGGCTTTAACCTGTTTTTGGGGATGATCCGGATCGTTGAAAATTTTTGAAATATTTACCAGTTTTAAACTCATATCTAACCTCTAAAAGTGCAGCGTTGTGCCGCCGAATTTTCCATACTTAAGATTAAGGATGGATCGGATAATAAGTATTGCGAAGAGAATTATTACAACCAGAATTACACTGAAGGCAGCGGCTGCTCCCAGCCTTCCGGACTCAACCTGGGACATTATCTGAACAGTCATTAAATTCCACCGGGAGGAAACAAGAAATATTACGGCACTTATTGCGGTCATTGCCCGGACAAATGAGTAAATGAGTCCGGAAAAGAATGCGGGAATCATCAGAGGGAGAGTAACTTTTCTGAAAGTCGACTTTGAATCAGCTCCGAGATCTATCGCAGCCTCTTCTATTGACGGATCAACCTGCTGAAGGATCGCAACCCCCGACTGAATCCCGACCGGAACGTAGCGGAAAATAAAATTGAGCAGCAGAATCAGAAGCGTCCCGGTAAGAAGCAGCGGATATGAGTTGAAGGCAAGAATATATCCTATACCGACAACAGTTCCGGGAACTGCAAAAGAAAGCATGGATGATATTTCCATATAATGCTTAAAGGGGAATTTTTTCCTCACTACAAGAAAAGCTATTACCATACCCAGAACTCCTGCCACCGGAGTTGAAAGCCCGGCAATTATTACCGTATCCCTGACAGCTTTGAATCCTACGCTGAATACATAGGCAAAATGCTTCAGGGTAAGAGTGCTGTTGCTCCCCCATACACTGACCAATGCCCCCCACAGTATGGTTACATAGATAAGCAGTATTGTAAGAGCAAACAGCATACACAGGGCAAACAGCAGCCATTTCGCAGCTGGACTCACAAGTTTAAGGGTTGACTGGGTGGGTTTTCCTGTTATGGTAACGTATCTCTTTTTTGAAACCCAGTATTTTTCAATAAAGAAGACAGTGATGGATGGTATAAGCAGTACAAAAGCAAGACCAGCCCCCTTCGAGAGATTGTACATCCCCGTTATCTCCAGATAAGCCTGAACCGACAGTATCGGGAACTGGCTCCCTGCAAGAATAAGAGGATTTCCAAAATCAGCCAGGGTCTCAACAAAAAGAACCAGCATTGCACTTGCTATCCCCGGTAGCGCCAGGGGGAAGGTTACTCTTCTGAATACCTTGAATCTTGATCCTCCGAGGTCCAGAGCGGCGTCTTCCAGAGTAGGACTTATCGACTCAAGAACTCCTTTCAGGGTTATATAGGCAACAGGGAAAAACGTAACAATCTGTGCAAACAGCAGTCCTCTGAATCCGTATATTTTTGTATTAGCCAGATGCAGAAGGGAGGAGGAGATCATTCCGTTATTTCCAAAAAGCATTATTATTGAAAGGGCTCCTATAAAAGGAGGTGAAATGATCGGGATTATTGCAATAATATGGAAGAACTTTTTTAACGGGACATCCGTCCTTGCAAGGGTAAATGCAAAGATAAACCCGACCGCAGCACCGAAAACAGCCGTAAGGGCACCCATCATCATGCTGTTTAAAAAAGCTCTTCGTAAATACCAGGAAGAAACTATCTCTTTATATTCCTTGAGTGAAAATCTCCCTCCCGGCATTATGCTGGTTATTATTACCTTTATCAGGGGATATATTATAAAAACCGTTAATGATAGAAGGATAAAAACAACCACCCCGAACAAAAGAGGATCCTTAGTCATCATCCGTATCTGCCGTTTACTCTGTTTCAGCCAGGATTCTTTCACGATAACTTCCTTTAAAACAGGGGGTCTTTTACAAGACCCCCTTTGGTAGTACTTATTTATTTAGCGGGAAGAACTTCGTTAACCCATCGGTTAACAAGCCTTTCTTTATTGGCCCCTGCCCACTGCACATCGATAGCTACAGTTTTAAGTTCTGAGAACTGAGGCATCCCTTTACCCAGGGATGCTTCCGGATTGACAGGATAGAAGAATGTTTTCTTTTCTGAAAGCACATCCTGTCCTTTCTTGGAAACAAGCCAGTCTATCAGAATTTTGGCTGCTTCCATGTTTTTAGCACCCTTGATTATTGAAACAGCTGGTGCCTCAAATCCTACTCCCTCTGAGGGGAATACAACCTTCAACGGATACCCTTCGTCAATAAACTTGAAAAAAGCAGGGGTAAACTGGATCCCGATTGCACACTGCCCTACAGCTACGCCCTTGGAGGGTCCGGTACCTGAAGAGGTATATGTCTGAACATTCGGATTCAGTTTTTTCATGTAGTCATAGGCTTTTTCTTCGCCCCAGATAGTAACCAGTCCGCCGATAATATTGTAGGCAGTCCCTGAAGACTGGGGAGTAGGCATCTGAATCTGACCCTTGTATACAGGATTCAGAAGGTCCATCCATGATGTAGGCATTGGAGCACCTATCTTTGCAAGTGCTTTGGTATTTACAGCCAAAGCCATGGGATTCATGTAGAAAGAACGCCAGTATCCGTCAGGATCCTTGAATGCTTCGGGAAGATCATTCAGGGCTGCGGATTTATACGGAACAGTCAGTCCCTTTTCTTTTGCAATAACATGGGTTTCACTTGGTGCACCCAACCAGACATCAGCCTGGGGATTATTGGCCTCTGCTGTTATTCTTGCCAAAGCAGGTCCGGAAGAAAGGTGAACAAACGAAGCGGTAATTCCGGTATCAGCAGTGAAAGCGTCAAGAATGAGTTTGGCATTACCTTCATCAACACTTGCGTACACAACAACCTTATCAGCTTTTACATCTTTCTGTCCGTTTGCAAATACAGAAAGGGGTAGACCGATAAGAGCCACAATGAGAAAACAAAAAGCGATTTTTCTTTTCATTATAGAGCCTCCTAAAAATATGATTACTATATGCAGTTACCGTGCCAACTTGTAGCTGCTATGGAGCCCCATTTTAGGGGAATATGTGCAACAAAAATGTGCAATGAATCAGTAAAGGTTGCACACTTTACATACTTTTGTATTCTTCCGGCAGAATTGAATACTTGTTTATCTTGTGGTAAAGAGTTCTCCGGGGCATGGCAAGAATTTTTGAAGTCTCTGTTTTGTTCCCCCCGCACAGCCGCAAAGCACTGATAATCCTGTCACGCTCGGATTCAACACTTCCGGATGCGGCTCCGAAAATAGTGGTCTCCTCGAATAAAAGAGTTTCCTCCAGTCTTTCGGGGTGATTCAGAATCAATAACCTTTCAATGAGATTTTCCAATTCCCGTATATTGCCGGGCCATGAGTAGGTCTTTAATGTCCTGATAAAATTTTCTTCAACAACCGGGACAGATATATTTTCAAATAAACATATCCTTTTAATAATCGCATCAATCAGAATTTCCAAATCCTCCAGATGTTCTCTCAAGGAAGGGGTGTTTATCGGAATAACGTTTAGTCTGTAGTAGAGATCATGCCTGAATACCCCTGTTTTCACAAGTTCCTCAAGATTTTTATTTGTTGCAGCAATTATCCTTACATCAACATCAACAAAATCAGTTCCCCCTACCCGGGTAAAGGTATGCTCCTGCAGTACCCTCAGGAGTTTTACCTGGGTAGAGGGTGACAATTCCGATACCTCGTCAAGAAACAAAGTCCCTCTGTGAGCTGTTTCGAAAAAACCTTGCTTCTGAACCACAGCACCGGTAAATGCTCCTTTTTCATAACCGAAAAGCTCCGATTCAAGGAGGCTTTCACTCAAAGCAGAACAGTTTATCGGAATAAATCCATTCTGGTTTCTTTCACTCTCCTCATGTATTGCCCGGGCGATCAGTTCTTTTCCGGTACCGCTTTCACCGGTAATAAGCACCGTTGAGCTGCTTGAAGCAACCGTCTTTATCCGCTCTAACAGTTTCCTCATAACCGGACTGCTTCCGATCAGCTTCTTTTTCCGGCTGTTCTCAAGTTTGGGTGTTCTTATCATACGGGCAATGGTTTTCTTTAAATACTCATAATCCACCGGTTTTGTCAGATAATCAACAGCTCCTTCTTTTATTGCGCTAACGGCATCTTCAATAGAAGCAAAAGCAGTCATAAATATAAATGGAATAGAGATCCCTCTTGATTTTAAAAGATGAAACAATTCTTTTCCCCCAAGATCATCCATCCTTATATCTGAAATAATAAGATCAGGCAGGAAATCGGCAGCCAGCTGCAGCCCTTCCTCTCCCCCATCAGCGGTAAGTACCCGGTACCCCTCTTTTTCAAGGATGACCTTTAAAACCTTGCGGATATTTTCTTTATCATCTATTACCAGAATGGTTCTCATCTCTGATTCTCCTTAAGTAACGGGAGAGTTATACGTACCTCAGTTTCCCGGCCGTAAACACTTCTGATCTCTATGGATCCTTCATGCTGCTCAATTACTTTCTTACAGAGAGCCAACCCTATACCGGATCCATTTTTCTTTGTTGAAAAGTAGGGTTCAAAAATCCTTTCCATGTATTTTTTATGGATTCCGGTTCCGTTATCCTTGACCAACACAGTAACACCATTGTTTTCATGTTCAATCTCTGTGCTGATATTGATGATTCCTCCCTCGGGTAAAGCCTCTATACTGTTTATAAGGATGTTCAGCAAAACCCTTTTAAACTGATTTGTATCAACAAAGATGTTTACTCCAAAAGAATTAAATCGGCTGACTATGTTTATTCTGTTCTTCTTTATAAGCGGATTTAAGAGAAGTAAAGTATCTTTTATCAGATCATCCAGAGCACTGGCCTCCCTGTTTCTCGGCTGAGAACGGGTGAATTCCAGGAATTCCGAAAGGTACTCATTAAGATTTTCAACTTCATCTTTAATAATTGCCAGATAATCGTTTTTATCGGAACCCTCCTCTATTTCATCCCCAAGAATCTCAACCGCTCCGGATATAGCCTCAAGAGGATTGCGGATTTCATGAGCCAGATTAAAAGCTATTTTCCCCATGGTGGCGAACTTTGCTTTTGAGACCATCTCATTCCTGTTTTCAAGGAGCTTGTTTCTCATATCCTCCAGAGCCTCACCGACCTTTCGGATCTCTACAGAAGAATGCCGGGAAACGTTGAAAACATCACGGAACTCAGCTTTTGTCATATCCTCGACCTCTGCTGCTACCTCACCCAGAGGGCGGATAACCTGAATCTCAAGGAATATGGCAAACAGAATACTTAAAAGAAGTTCAATCAGGAGTAAAACACTGAAGGTTATTCGGCTGTGCATGATCTTTCTGTTCATCTCTTCCAATGAAAAGACAACTTCCGCCATTCCGTATATTCTGCTAATTACTTCAATAGGTTCTCTTACCACAAGAACAGTGCCGGTAAAATTCAATTCAGGTTTTTCCGGAAGCTTACCTGAATAGATCCACCCCTCATTTTCTCTGCGGGTATCTGCAAGAACCAGAAACTGGGAGTTTACCACCCTCGCCGAAACTACATCCCTCTCGCTCTTTATTGAATCCACAAGTCCCTCAAGCCGGGTAATCTGATAACTGACCAGCGGATTCACACTCAGCTGAGCAAGGGTCCTGGTAAGGACGATCCCCTGGGACTCTTTTTCATCTTTAAGAAGTTTTTCTTCATGGGTAATAAAAAACAACCACTGAAAGGTTATGAGAAGAAGCAGTACCGTAAAAAATATCAGAACCTTACTTTGAAGCGGCATTATACTTTTCCATTACAGATAATCGTTCCGCGTCTGCCGGGATAAATCCTGAAAAACCCGTTTCCTTTAAAAGATTCCGCCCCTCTTCGGTGGAAGATAACCCGGAAAGGGTATTCTTCAATTCACTTATTTTACCCAGGTCCAGGTCTTTTCTGCTAACCAGTACCCATTGTGGAAGAGGGTCAGAGGATGCAATTACCCGCAAGACCCCGGTCAAATGTTTGTTCTTATCGTTGTTGTACACGTTTGATGTAATGAATCCTGCATCAAGTTTCCCAAAG